>JAYUXS010000197.1:0-1793 GCA_043752845.1 Lysobacterales bacterium
CGCGCGGGCCGCTTTGCAGGATGCTGTCGGGCCGTCCGCTGTCCCGGTCGATCAGGCTCGCACGCAGCGCGTAGGGGCCGGGGAGAACATCCGATGACACCGCGAAATTTTCGACGAGCAGAAACGGCGAGCCCGGCACGGCTTGCGCGAGATCGCCGCCGAACTCGCCGTTCCAGACGACATTGCTGCCGCCATCGAGCAGACTCAATCGCAGCCGCGGCCGATGATAAGGCGGCGCACTGCCACTGTTGCCGATCTCGGCGGTGACGGCGAGCGTGCTGCCGCGTTCAAAACCGCTGCCGATGTCGAGCCGGTCGAGGTGAAGGTTGTAACCAAGTGCGCGACGCAAATGCGCCAATGTCGCTGCATTTCCGGCCTCTTCGTGCTTTCCTGCCGGACCGATGAAGCTGAAGTGGTAGTCACGAATCAGGCTTTCGACGTCGCCGGCGCGACTGATCCAGACATTTTTCTGTGTGGTCAACGGACTCTCGCCGGACAACGGATGCACGCGCCAGTTGTCGCGCGATTCCGGCGTCGCATTGGCCATCGCCCACTCGATGTTCCAGTCACCGCTGTCGTCGCACAATGGCAGCGCTGGAACGAATCGGCTGCAGCTGCCGGTGAACGACGGAAAGTAGTCTTCGTGGAAACCGATCTCGATACCCTGCGCATCGGGGATGCGCGGGTAGCGCGTCTGCAGCGGCGTTTGCGTAAAGGCCGACGCATAGGTGTCACGCACCAGTGCCTTGATCGCGCTGCCTGGTTCCAGCGCCGGACAGCCGGTCTGGTGCCATTCGCCCCACAGCCCGAGCAGGCCAACCTGCACCGCGGTGATCCGCGGATCGCCATCAAAGCGTGCCGCCATCGACTCGATCAACTGTGTCGCCTGCGTTGCGAACGCGGGGTGGTTCCAGTTCGGTGCCCGCCCAGGACCGTCGCCGTTGCAGCTTGTGTAATTGCTTGCCGGGATACTCAACGGTGCCTGCTCCAGGAACAGCGGATAGTCACGCTCATCGTCAACGCCGCCATACCAGCCATTGATACCGCTGCCGACACTGTTCGGATAATCGGCAACGATGCGCAGCACGAACGTCGCATCCGGGTAGACCGCTGTGATCGGCGCCAGATGGTGCTGTTCGAATCCAGCCCAGTCGAATACCTGATCGCTGGTCTCGAGCTCCCGCCAAGGCGCGTAGACGTGGAAGATGCGCGCGCCGTGAAAGTTGTCGACACCACCGTCGAGCACAAAGGTCGTGCCCCACAGCATCCATCCCTTGTGCGGATTGACCAGATCATCGCCAGTGCGCGCGGGCGTGAAATCGAGCGCCATGGCAGCAAGCGAACTCAAGAGACAAATCCCGAAGAGCGTTGTTCGTCGCGCCAGCTGCATGTTATCCCACGTCAGTCCTGTCGCGCGCATGGTACGTCTTTCGCGGATCAATCAACCATCAGCACGCGCAGTTCCTTCGGCAGCGCGAACACGACATTTTCCGGTTCGCCGCTGATCTCGGTGACGCTGGTGGCGCCGGCTTCGCACAGCCGCGCAATGACGGCTTGCACCAATGATTCCGGCGCTGACGCCCCCGCAGTCACACCGATTTGCGTGCGATCGATCAACCAGGCATCGTCGATGTCCTGCGCGCCGTCGATCAAATAGGCCGCTACGCCGCGCTTCTCGGCGAGTTCGCGCAACCGGTTCGAATTCGAGGAGTTCGGCGAACCGACGACCAGCACCAGATCGCATTCGGCCGCGAGCTTCTTGACCGCGTCCTGACGGTTCTGCGTGGCGTAGC
>JAYUXS010000198.1:0-4428 GCA_043752845.1 Lysobacterales bacterium
AAGTTCCTCTCGACTACCGTGGCATCCAACATGGCGTGCAGGAAGCATCGCAAATTCGTGTCCAAGAAATTACCGAGGATTACCCTTGGGTTCGCACCGTAATGGCACCTCTTCGCGGAAATCTCACGGTTCCTTGTGCCGCAAGCGAGATAGAAAAGATATGGAGGGAAAATGGGACGCTGGCCCAGCTGGAGTCGCTCCTAAAAAAGGGTGGGGATGCGGTGAAATTGCCCCCGCAAAGCATTGATCAAGGCCCCACAGGAATCCTGAGCGACCTCCAATCGCTTGGAATGGTGGAGCGCCTAGAGGGTAAAAGGATCCAAATGCCGGACGTTTACCGAGTTGCGTTTGGTTTTGGTCGCAAGGGCGGAGTTAAGCCGCTGAAGTAATTTCGGCCTTGGAAAACTCTTGTCGACATGCCGTAAACGGGAGGGGCGAAGCAAGATCAGTCAATCACCCGAAACTGCGCCGAACGTCCGGCGACGATGCGCAGGGCGAGGGCGTCGGGGAGGTGTTTGGCGATGAACTTCAACAGTTGGTTGACGCGGCCTGGGACGCAGATGACTTGACCGCGTTCTATGGCCGTCAGGCCTTGCTCGACGACGGTTTTTGCATCCATCCACAGCCAGCGCGGCATCTTGCTGACGAGCGAACGGGCGCCAGTCACGTCGTGGAATTCGGAATAGGTGAAGCCTGGACACAGCGCGGAAACACGGATGCCGCGGTCACGTTGTTCGATCGATAGCGACTGCGAGAACTTCACCAGAAACGCTTTCGATGCACCGTACAAGGTGCTGCCCGCGGAACCAGGCACCAGCCCGGCGAGTGAGGCGACATTGATGATCGCGCCGCGTCGGCGTTCGCGCATGCCGGGCAATAATCGATGCACCAGTTCGCAGGGTGCTTCGACCATGACGCGCAGGAAACGGGCCTGGGTCGGCCAGTCGCTCTGGTGGTAAGCGCCAGGCACACCAAAACCGGCGTTGTTGATCAGCACATCGATGGCTTGTCCTTCGGCATCGATCGCGGCACAAAGTTTGGCGACGGCGTCTGCGTCAGTGAGATCCGCGGCGATGCAGGTGACCTTGATGCCGTGGCGTTCGCGCAGCTGGGTCGCCAATGCGGTCAGGCGATCCAGGCGCCGCGCTGTGAGCACGAGATGACAGCCGCGCGCGGCCAGCGCTTGCGCGAACACCTCGCCGATTCCGGCTGATGCGCCGGTGACCAATGCCGTCCGTCCTAGCCAGTGTGAGCAAGTTGAATCGGGGTTCATGATCAGGATCAATTGCCGCAGGGGGAGCGGGAGATTATCCTGCGCGCCCCTCAAGTGGAGTTCGCGATGCGCAGGCCCCTGATCGCCGGCAACTGGAAGATGCAGGGCTCGGTTGCGATGACCCGAAGTCTGATCACCGCGATTGAAGCGGCCGGACCGTTTGCCGATGTCGATGTCGCGGTGATGCCGCCCTATCCCTATCTGCCCTCGGCACTCACTCTGGCCAAGACCGTCGCGGTCGGTGCGCAGGATGCGAGTGCGCAGCCGTCCGGCGCATACACCGGGGAAGTTTCTGCGGCGATGCTCGCAGATATCGGCTGTCGTTACGTCATCCTCGGGCATTCCGAGCGACGCCAGTACCACGGCGAATCGGACGCGCTGATCGCGGCGAAATTCGTCGCCGTTCAGGCCGCAGGCCTGGTGCCGATCCTGTGCGTCGGCGAGACCCTGGCGCAACGTGAAGCCGATGAAACCGAAGTGGTCGTGACTGCACAGTTGTCGGCGGTCGTCACAGCCGCAGGCGTCGACGCTTTTGCCCGCGCGGTATTGGCCTACGAGCCGGTCTGGGCGATCGGTACTGGGCTGACCGCGACACCAGCGCAGGCTCAGGCCGTGCACGCCTTGTTGCGTGGCGTCATCGCCCAAACATCTGCTAGCATCGCCGGCTCACTTCGTATCCTTTACGGGGGCAGTGTCAAGCCGAACAACGCGGCGACGCTGTTTTCGGAAGCCGATATCGACGGTGGACTGATTGGTGGTGCGTCTCTGGTTGCTGACGATTTCGTCGCGATCATCCGCGCCGCCGCCCGCTAAAATTCTGAACGCAAATATTCTGGAATCCGTATGAGCTTTGAATTGGGTTTGAAGATCATGTTGGCGCTTTACGTGGTCGTGGCGCTGGCGATGGTTGGCTTGATCCTGTTGCAGCGCGGTCAAGGCGCGCAGGCCGGTTCGGGCTTCGGCGGTGGCGCTTCGGCAACTGTGTTCGGTTCGCGGGGTTCGTCCAACTTCCTGAGCATTTCCACCAAGTGGCTCGCGATCCTCTTTTTCGCCCTGAGCATCGGCATGGGCATGTACATCAGTCGCAATTCGAAGCAGGCCGGTCCGGCCGCAACAGATCTTGGCGTGATGGCCGGTGCCGAAACGACAAAGCCGGCAGCGACGCCGACCGCCGCGAGTGACGTCCCAGCGGCGGCGACTTCAGCATCCGACGTACCCGCTGTCGGTCCCGCCACCGGTGATACGCCGGCAGCGACCGACGCGAACACGGCAGCACCAGTGCTCGACGCGGAAAAGCCGGAAGCGGTCGAAGCGGAAGAATCGTCGAAAATCGAGACAGCGCCTTCTAACTGATGCACTGAACCGGCTACAATGTCGGACGTTGAAATGATTTGCCCAGATGGCGGAATTGGTAGACGCACTACCTTGAGGTGGTAGCGACGATAGTCGTGGGGGTTCGAGTCCCCCTTTGGGCACCAAACACAATCGAAGCCGCATCGCGGCTTCTTTTTTTGAAGCACGAAGCACAACGCGGGGCGACCCATGGAATTGTCGGAATATCTGCCGGTGCTGCTGTTTCTCGGCCTAGCCACGATCATCGGCGTGGCGCTGCTGGTGATCGGCACGGTCATCGGTCCGAAAAAGCCGAGCGTCGACAAGCTCTCCGCCTACGAATGCGGCTTCTTGCCCTTCGAAGATGCGCGCATGAAGTTCGACGTGCGCTACTACCTGATGGCAATCCTGTTCATCGTCTTCGATCTGGAAATCGCCTTCATCTTTCCCTGGGCCGTCGTGTTCCGCGACATCGGCCTGATCGGGCTGATCGAGATGGGCATGTTCCTGCTGCTTCTGGTGCTGGGCTTCGCCTACGCCTGGAAGAAGGGAGCGCTCGAATGGGAGTGATCACATGGGTGTAAAGACGTCGTTCTTCCACAATCCCGAGCCGATCGGTGAAGTGGATGACATCCTGCGTCCGGATGCGTCGAATCCGCTGATCGAACGCGGCTTTGCCGTGGCATCGATGGATACGCTGGTCAACTGGGCGCGCACCGGTTCGATGTGGCCGATGACCTTCGGTCTCGCCTGTTGCGCGGTCGAGATGATGCAGGCCGGTTCGGCGCGTCTCGACGTTGATCGCTATGGCGTGGTGTTCCGTCCGTCGCCACGGCAATCCGATGTGATGATCGTGGCCGGCACCCTGGTCAACAAGATGGCGCCGGCATTGCGTCGCGTCTACGACCAGATGCCCGATCCGAAATGGGTGATCTCGATGGGTTCCTGCGCGAACGGTGGCGGCTACTACCATTATTCGTATTCGGTGGTACGCGGTTGCGATCGCATCGTGCCGGTGGACGTCTACGTCCCAGGCTGCCCGCCGACGGCTGAAGCGCTGATCTGGGGCATTCTGCAATTGCAGAAAAAGATCCGTCGCACCAATACGATCATGGCGCGCTGAGGTCGAGACATGAACACCCCGACAACCGAAGCGCCGATCAGTTTTGCCCAACGTCTGCGCGAGCGCTTCGATGCAGTGCTGATCAGCATCGTCGAATCTGTCGACGCCTCGACCATCGAAGTGAAGGCCGAACATTGGCTGGAGGTGGCGCGTGCGCTGCGCGATGAACCTGAGTTCCGCTTTGAACAGGCGGTTGATCTTTGCGGCGTCGACTATCTTGGCTACGGCGACGCCGAATGGGACACCACGAATATTTCCGGCGAAGGCTTTTCGCGCGGCGTCGAAGGTTTCGGTCCCGGTCGCTTCAACTGGGCCGAGCGCCCGGAAGCGGCACACAAGGTGCAACGATTCGCCGTCGTCGTGAACCTGCTGTCGCTCGCGCACAACCGGCGCTTGCGCTTGCGTTGCTTCGCTGCAGATGAGGGCCTGCCGGTGGTGCCGTCCCTGGTCGGCGTCTGGCGCGGCTTGAACTGGTTCGAGCGCGAAGCCTTCGACCTGTTCGGCATCCTGTTCGAAGGCCATCCGGATCTACGCCGCATCCTCACCGACTACGGCTTCGTCGGCCATCCGTTCCGCAAGGACTTCCCGCTGATCGGCAATGTCGAAGTGCGTTACGACGCGGAGAAACAGCGCGTGATTTACGAACCGGTCTCGATCGAGCCGCGCGTCGGCGTGCCGCGCGTGGTGCGCGAAGACGCAC
>JAYUXS010000199.1:0-4415 GCA_043752845.1 Lysobacterales bacterium
TCGGTCGCAAACTGCCGGCGTTCCCCGAGGCATGGAAAACCGAGGCGAATCGGCTGCATGGTTGCCAGTCGATGGTCTGGGTCGTCGCTGAAGGCGACGCACATCGTCTGGTGTTTCATGCCATCAGCGATTCCGCGATCGTGTCCGGACTGGTGGCACTGACCTTGCGCGTCTATTCCGGGCGTTCCGCGGCCGAAATCGTGGCGACAGCGCCGGAATTCATCGAACGCATCGGGCTCGGCAAGCATCTCTCGGCAACGCGTGCGAATGGTCTCGGTGCCCTGATCGCAAAGATCAGGCAGACCGCGGCGCAGGCATGAAAAAACCCGCCGAAGCGGGCCTTTTCACCGAACGCTGGGTTCAAAAGGCTTAGTCGCCAATCTGGCGCTGACGATGTTCCCAGCGTTCCTGGGCATCCACCGTGCGTTCTGCGGTCGGACGCGCTTCCAGACGATCGAGGCCAATGTCTTCGCCGGTATCGATGCAGAAGCCGTATTCGCCTTCTTCGATACGGCGGATCGCGTCGTCGATCTTCGAGATCAGCTTGCGATAACGATCGCGCGTACGCAGCTCGAGCGAATTTTCGGTTTCACGGGTGGCGCGTTCGGCTTCGTCACCGACGTCACGCACTTCGTCGCGCAGGTTGTCGATCGTCTGCTTGGATTCTTCGACCAGCTCGGCGCGCCAGCTGGTGAGCTTCTGGCGAAAATATTCGACATGGGAGTCGTTCATGTACGCGTCTTTCGCACTCGGCTTGTAACCGGCGGACAGGGAGACGCGAACCACAGGCTTCTTCTTTTCGAGCGGCTTCGCTGGTGTCATCTGGGAAGGGGACTTTTTCGCGTTCTTGTCCGATTTGGATGCCACCGCCTTGCGCACATTGGCCGCAGGTTTCACTGCCGGCGATGCAAACGGACTGGTTCTCAGGACAGGCACCGCAACGGCCGCTTTGCCCTTGACGGAAGGCGCAGGCTTCGCGGGTACAACAGGGGATGCTTTGGCGACCGGCGCAACTGGCGGCGCAACGGGCTTTGCGGCCGGCTTGACCGATGCCTTGGCCACGGGTTTGCTGACTGCTTTCGGCACCGACTTGATGACAGGCTTGACGACCGGTTTCGACAGCACTTTCGATGCGGGCTTGGCTTGCGGCTTGGCTTGCGACTTGGCAACCGGCTTCGTCGCCTTGACGACCTTCGCCGGCTTGCTCGCCTTGACCGGCTTGGCCGAAGGCTTTTTGGCCGGTTTGGCAGCCGGCCTGGTCGACGTGGCAGGCTTAGCCGCTGGCTTCTTCTTGCCGAGCAATGCCTGCTTGAGTTTGCTGACCAGCCCCGGCTTCGCCGCCGGCTTCTTGACTGGTTTGGCAACTGGCTTTTTGGCCACGGGTTTTTTCGCCGGCTTTGCGGCGGGCTTGGCGGCCTTGGTCTTGGCAGCGGGCTTCTTGGTGAGTTTTGCCATGATTGGACAACCTCCGTCCTGTTGCGGGCAGACTACGTGCCGGAAAACCCGACACCTTAAAGGGCGCGCTTTATAGCGCAAGCAGCCAGCCGCGACAACCGGTAACATTTGGATAGCATGGGCACATGCTCAAGCTTGCACTGATCTCCCTGTTGCGTGGTTACAAGCGCTGGCTCAGTCCGTTGCTCGGCAATCGCTGTCGATTTCACCCCAGTTGTTCGACCTATTCGATGACCGCAATCGAGCGCCACGGCGTGATTCGGGGCGTTTTGTTGACGATGACGCGGCTGCTGCGCTGCCAACCGCTGTGCGAGGGCGGCATTGATCCGGTCCCGGATGCGTTCACCCGACGTTTTTATGCGCGCAACCGCGTAGCCGACACACCGCCCGCAGCGCCTGAGCGCTAAGCTTGGCAGACCCCATATCGAGCGCGATGATGAGCGAACCACGCTGGCTGATCACAAACGCCCTGCTGATCAACGAGGGCCGCACCTTCCACGCCGACCTGCGCGTGCGCGACGGCCGCATCGACAAGATCGAACGCGGGCTGACGGCAACGGCCGACGAAACCGTGATCGACGCCAGCGGCCTCTGGCTCGCGCCCGGGATGATCGACTCGCAAGTGCATTTTCGCGAACCCGGGCTCACCCACAAAGGCGATATCAGCAGCGAGTCGCGCGCAGCGCTGGCTGGCGGCATCACCAGTTTCATGGAGATGCCGAACACCAAGCCGCCAGCGGTGACGATCGAGACGCTGGAAGCCAAGTACACGCGCGCCGCCGAAGTCTCGGCTGCGAACTACGCGTTCTATCTTGGCGCAACCAATGACAATCTCGACGAGATCCGCAAGCTCGACCCGACGCGCGCGCCCGGACTCAAGGTTTTCATGGGCGCGTCCACCGGAAACATGCTGGTCGACGATCCGGCGGTACTCGATGCGATCTTCCGCGATGCGCCCTGCACCATCATCACGCACTGCGAAGATACGCCGATGATCGATGCCAATGTCGCCGTCGCGCGGGCAATGTACGGCGACGACATTCCGGTCGAACTGCATCCGGAACTGCGTTCGCGCGACGCCTGCCTGAAATCGACGAAGCTCGCCATCGAACTCGCCCGCAAGCACGGCACCAGTCTGCACGTGCTGCACATTTCCACCGCCGACGAGCTTGCCCTGTTCGAACCGGGCCCGGTCGAGCACAAGCGCATCACCGCCGAAACGTGCGTGCATTACCTGCATTTCGATTCGCGCGACTATCTGCGTCGCGGCAATTTCATCAAGTGCAATCCGTCGATCAAGCATGCCGCCGACCGCGAGGCGATCGTGCGCGCCCTCGCCGACGGCCGCCTCGACGTGCTCGCCACCGACCATGCACCGCATACCTTGCGCGAAAAATCGCAGAACTACCTGGCTGCGCCGTCCGGCCTGCCGCTGGTGCAGCACGCCTTGCAATGCGCACTCGAACGCGTATTCGACGGCGACTTGCCGATCACCACGCTGATCGAACGCTTCGCCCATGCTGCGGCGAAACGCTATCGCATCCGTGATCGCGGTTTCCTGCGCGAAGGTGCGTTCGCCGATCTGGTGCTGATCGATCCAAATCGCCCGCAAACCGTGCGTCGCGAAGACACGCTGTCGCGTTGCGGCTGGTCGCCCTTCGAAGGCGAGACCTTCCGTTCCTCGATCCATGCCACCTTCGTCAATGGCCGTCGCGCATGGCACAACGGTGCTTTCGATCAGGTGCCGCTGGCCATGCGTCTGGCATTCGACCCGCAATGAGAGCAGCGCTGATCGCTGCCTTGTTGTGCGTTGTACCGCTGGCGCAGGCGCTTGAGTTGCGTACTGAATTGCCGGCATCGACCACACCCGGCGCGCTGGTGATCGGACGCACCGAGCCGGGCGCATCGGTTTCGTTCGCTGGCCGCAGTTTGCGGGTCGCAGCCGATGGCAGTTTCCTGTTCGGCCTCGGTCGAGATATCGAAGGCCCGGTTCGCGTTGCCGTGCGCTATCGCGATGGCGGCACACAGCAGATCGATATTCCGGTCAAACCCCGTGAATTCGCGATCGAGCGCATCAATGGTCTGCCCGAGTCCACCGTCAATCCGGACGCGAAACTCGCCGAACGCATCGCGCGCGAACAGGTCATCGTGGCGAAAGCACGCGAACGCGACGACGCCCGCCAGGACTTCCGCTTCGGTTTCACCTGGCCGAATAGCGGGCGCATCAGCGGCGTCTACGGCAGCCAGCGCGTCCTCAACGGCACAGCGAAAAATCCGCATTACGGCGTCGATATCGCGGTCGGCACCGGCACCCCGATCCACGCGCCGGCGGGCGGCATCGTCAGTTTTATCGCGAAAGATCTGTATTTGACCGGAGGTACCGTGCTGATCGATCACGGCCATGGCCTGTCGAGCGTGTTCGTGCACATGAGTCGCATCGATGTGAAGCCGCAGCAACGCATCGAACAGGGCCAGGTCATCGGCGCCGTCGGTGCCACCGGCCGCGCCACCGGGCCGCATCTGCACTGGGGCATGAACTGGTTCGAGACGCGACTGGACCCGCAATTGCTGGTCGGCGACATGGTCACCACGAAAAAAGCCGTCGCGAAATGAGGCTTGCGCGGCGCCACGGATCGTTGGACCAGCCCGAGTGCAGCTGAAGTTCGACAACCGATTCCGCCGCGAACTGCCCGGCGATCCACTCACCGACTCGCACAGCCGCGAAGTGCGCGATGCGCTGTGGTCGACGACACCGCCGACACCAGTGGCCGCGCCGAAACTGCTGGTGCATTCCGCTCAGGTAGCCGCAGCGATCGGGTTAAGCGACGACGACATCGCGTCCGCGCGGTTCTCCGAGGTGTTCGCCGGCAATGCGCTGCTCGACGGCATGCAACCGATCGCCACACGCTATGGCGGTCATCAGTTCGGACATTGGGCCGGGCAACTTGGTGATGGTCGTG
>JAYUXS010000200.1:0-4414 GCA_043752845.1 Lysobacterales bacterium
TTGCCCGACATGCAGGGACGCGCGTCCATGCAACCCGGGCAGGGTCCTGGCCTGTCTCTTCACGACCTTGGCGAGACCGGCGGTTCTGAAACCGTCACCTTGCTGGAGAGCGAGATTCCGTCTCACGGCCATGGCGTCAACGTGGCCAATGAAGGCGCAACGCTCAACACGACGGGTGGAAACCTGATGGCGCGCCCGTTTGGTCGCAGCAATAACCTCTACACGACTGCCAACACCGGTTTGGTGGCGATGAATGCAAACGCTTGTGCGCCAACTGGCGGCGATCAACCGCACAACAACCTGATGCCGTACCTGACACTCAACTTCTGTATCGCGCTGCAAGGCGTGTACCCGCCGCGCACCTGAGGACTGACCATGCAACGTCGATCGTTTTTGAAGAATGCAGCTTGTATCGGCGCCTGTGCGGGTCTGATGTCTGCGGCGACGCGGACATTCGCCGCGGCCGGCACTTCGCCGCAACTTGCATTGCGCCTGCAGAAGGTGACGGGCGCGGGCCAATGCGTCGATGCCGCGAGTTGCGTCGCTCATGTCGGGCGCGTGCAAGTGCGGGTTTCAGGTGTCGAGAAGCATGCCGATCTCGCCCACGTGCAGTTGCGCGCATGGTTCGCCGGTGTTGAGGGTCAAGCCGCGTTCGATCTCGCCTCGGTCGGCGCGAACGGTGCGAGCTCCAACCTGCGCTTCGCGACGCATGCCGAGCGCCTGATCAGCTTCGAAGCGCGCAGCACGCGCAACGGCGCGCCGGCCGAAGTCTGTTCGGCGCAATGTCTGACGACGTCTGTGGGCGGCGGCCAACTTGCACCCGGTCAATACTGGTTGCTGCTGCATGGCACCGACACCGATGTGGCGCAGTACGACGACACGGCCGTCCTGGCCCGTTTGCGCCTCGATGTGAGCCTGCTCGCGGCGTGAATCTCGCCCGTGATCTGGATGCCGCGATCGAAGCGATTGCCGCATCCCAGGTGCTGGATTCCGGCACTTGGGCGCTGCGCCCGGAGATCGCCGACGACGCAGTCTTCACCGCCGGACTTTACGCATCGACGCGTTGGGAAGAACTGACGCCGGTGCCTTGGCCGATTGAGGCAAAGACCGCCTTTCTGCACGAACAATCGAGACTGCAGTCCGATCACTATCGCAAGAACTATCCGGGTGCCGCGCTCTGCATCATCGAACTCGCAGGTCTGCCCGTCGGACGCCTTTACGTGTACGCGTCCCCGGGCGAATTCCGGCTGATGGACATCGCGCTGGTGCCGACGCTACGCAGCCAAGGACACGGCGAGCGCATGCTGCGCGCCCTGATCGGCGTCGCCCAGGCGCGGTCGCGTTCCATCACCCTGCATGTCGAGCCGAACAACCCCGCACAACGACTGTATTCGCGCCTCGGATTTACACTGATCGAAGATCGTGGCGTGCAACATTTTCTGGGCTGGCGACCGCTATCCCCGATTTACACTACGTCGCCTTGATTCGGTAGAGCGGATCTAGGACCCGCTCTACGAAGGCTACTTGCGGTCACAGGAACGTGGCAGGGTTCACAGCAAAGCGCTTTGCGAGTGCCCGGATTTGCCGCGCGTTGAGCTCGCGGTGACCGTTCAGAATTTCGGAAACCACGCCCTGCGAGCCGATGTCGGAAAGGTCCGACTGGCGCATGCCGTGCTGCTTCATTAGAAAGCGCAACGTTTCAACGCCAGTGGTTGCTGCAATGGGGAAGTGCTGCGTATCGTAGTCAGCGATGAGATTCCCTAGCGTGCCGACCAACCCGGCGAGCGCGCAGCGCTCATCGGCAGCGCCTGCGTCGAGCAGTTCATTCAGGGCCTTCACCGCATTCGCGTAGTCCGCTTTGGAGCGCAGCGGATGAATCGGCACGAGCGCATCGAGCGCTTCGTAATGGCGTTCAATCTTGCGCATGGCTGCGTTCATGGAAGTGGTTTCCAGTGGTCGTACCCAGCGTGCGTGAACACGTGACGTACATACAGGCATTGGGTATTGAAATGGATAGCGGCGATGATTCGAAATTTGTTGCCTGAAATATCGAAGACGAAATAAGTCCCCACGCGGTCGACGCTGTTGAAGGCAGTCTTCAGGCTCGCGAAGTGAGGAAACTCATTCCTCTCGACCGTTCTGCGCCAAGCCTGCAACGGCGCGTGTGCGTCCGGGTGGTCATCGGCAAAGTCGATCAATGCCTTGTTCGAAATCACGCGCATGCGAAAAACTATCGCATAATGAGATATAAATCAAGCTCCGCTCGCGCTCAGTTAAACACCGCTTCGTAAAGCCCGCCGCGTGCGTCGGGTTGCAGCGGCACCAGGAACACCTCCAGCGTGCCGAGATCGACATGCGCCAGACGGAACGTGTTCTGCGTCAGCTTGTGCGTGCGTGACGCGAACGTCAGCGAAAACGGCTGCGGACGCGGTGACGGCGAATTCAGGCGGGCGACGCTGACCAGTTCCAGCACGTCGGCGATGTCGTTGACTGCGAAACGCGTGCCGACCAACGGGTCAAACTGTTCGGGTGTGAGCGTGGCGAGAACAAGCATGGCGGGCCTCCGGGAGGGCGCAGAGACTCGCTGCACCACGTGCCTCGCGTCAAGCGCTCGGGTAACCTCGTGCCCAGCCCAACGGAGCCTGTCCATGACCGAATCGATCGAGCTGTATACCTTCGCTGCGTTCGACCGTGGCTCGCGCGTGCGTTGGGTCGCGAACGAACTCGGCATCGCCGTCAACGAACACCTCCTGAATGCGCGCAGTGGCGAACACCGCGGGCCCGAATACCGCGCCATCAACCCGACCGGGTTGGTGCCGGCCATGGTTCGCGACGGCGTATCGCAATTCGATTCGGGCGCGATCTGTCTGCACCTGGCGGAACCCCATCGCGAGGCGCGGCTCGCGATCTTCGAAGGCGAGCCCGGACGCGCCGAATTCCTGAGCTGGTATTTCTTCGGCGCGAGCACGCTCGACGCGGCGACCTTTCCGTTGATCCTGTTCAAGATGCTGCAACCGGATGCGGCCATGCTGGAAGCCTCGGTGCAACGCGTCATGCCGCATCTGCGCGTGATCGACCAGCACATGATCGGGCGCGAGTGGATGTTCGATCGCTTCACCATCGTCGACGTGCTGATGGCGCACGCCTTCGAACTGCAGAGTCGCTGCGATGTGAACCATGCCGAATATCCGGCCGTGGCCGACTATTACACTCGGCTGAAACAGCGGTCGGCCGGTGCCGACCTGTTCCGGCGCGGTTGAAGCGGTTTCGATCCGGCTTGCCGAAACCGCTGCCGTATCGCCAGAATGCCGGCTCGGTGTGATCGCCGCTGTGCAATCAACGCCGTGGCGCAACTTGGGTTCGGGGAGATTTGAGTGACAGGCATACTGGTCGTTGAGCGTTCTGCAACCCTGCATCATCTGCTGACGCGCACCTTGCAGGCGTCTCAGACCGGGTCCTGGTCCGAGCTTTCCAGCTATGGCGACACCCTCGATCACCTCAGCCGCGCCAGCGACATGAGCCAGCCCTACGCGCTCGTCATCCTCGGCGCGCCGGCGCGCATGAGTCGCGATTTCGAAGACCTGCTGATGTACCTGCGCAATCCGCGCGTCAAGAAGACCGCCGTGCTGCTGCTCGCGCACGAGAAGAACCAGGTGATCGACAGCTTCGTCGCCGATCGTCCGGACAGCGTGTTCTTGCTGTGGGCCAATTTTTCACGCATCCCAGCGGCGCTGCGGCAACTGCTGCCGAACTCGGTACCGGCGCCGGTCGCGGTCGCTGCTCCGGCAATCACTTCCGGAATTGCATCCGGAAGTACGCCCGATCCCGCAGCGTCATCCGGCTTTGAGGCCGCCGGCAAGCCGGCCGCGACGCACGCCGAACCGCTCGGCATCCGCGTGTTGTTCGTCGACGACTCGGCCAGCATCCGCCTCGCCTACAAGCAGCTGCTCGATCGCAATGGCTACGACTGCGATACCGCCAGCACCATCAGCGAAGCGATCCAGAAAGCGGTCACCGGCGTCTACGATCTGTTCGTCGTCGACTACTTCCTGCCGGACGGCAATGGCGACGAACTCTGCCGTCGCCTGCGCGCGCATGCTGCGAGTGCGCGTGGCACCATCGCCATCATCACCGGCACCTATCGCGAAGACATCATCAAGCGTTGCCTTGAAGCCGGCGCGGTCGAGTGCACGTTCAAGAACGAAGCCAAGGAACTGTTTCTGGCGCGCATGGCCGGTCTGGCCCGCCAGATCAAGATGCAGCAGGGTGCGCAGGCCGAGAAGCAGCGGCTCGACGGCATCCTCGGCTCGGTTGGCGATGGCGTGTTCGGGGTGGATGTCGCCGGCAACATCAACTTCGTCAATCCGATGGCGCTGCGCCTGCTCGGCTTCGATGATGAAAGCGCGCTGCTTGG
>JAYUXS010000201.1:0-4410 GCA_043752845.1 Lysobacterales bacterium
GCTGCCTTCGATGCCCTGTCCATCCGGAACTCCTCGCCGAAATGCGCGAGACTGCAGCGTGCCGCGCAGCGTTGGAAGGTGGGTTGGCTGGACGGTTACTGATCAACCACGCGCCGACCAGATACAACCCGGCCATGCGGATGACATTGCGGCGGCGCAATTCGGCGAGGAAGCTCATCCCAGTATCCGCAGGCCGCTGACGTTCGCGAAATCGCGGTCATGCGTGACCAGGGCATCGGCATTGATCGCCAGTGCACTCGCGAACTGGATGGCGTCCGGCAGTTTCAAACCGTAGGTGCCGCGAAGTCGCGCGGCACTCTCGGCGATGTCGGCGTTGAAATCGACGACTTGCCAGGCTTCCATCACCGCGCGATAGCGTTTGGCCAGTGCTTCCTTGCCGGCTTTGAGCGGACCGGTCAATACCTCGGCGATCGTCACTGTGGTTACCGCCAGCAGGATCTCGGCGTTCGCATGGCGAGCGAACAGCGGTGCGAAGCGTGCGGCAAACTTGTTGTGGCCTTCGAGCGTGTAAATGATCGGCGCGCTGTCGACCAGCAACAGTGCGCCATCGGGCAGCGCATTAACGTCTAGCGGTTCCATTCGTCGCGCAATTTCGCAATGGTCTGGCTGCTGTCCTTGCCCCACAGGCCGCGTCCGCTGCCGGCGAGCGCCAGCAATGAGGCCGGCTTGCGTTGCTTCAACGACTCGGCCGGCACTACCGCCGCCACGGCACGACCGTGCCGGGTGATGATGGTGCTGCGCCCAGCGGCCGCCGCAGCGAGGATTGCCGGCAATTGCTGCCGTGCTTCCTCGGCACCCTTGGAGTCGGTTTTGCGGCGAGCTTTCATGGCCAGACTGTACGGACTGTACGGAAAGCAGTCAATGTCGAAGTCGCCTCGCTGGCTACATGCAAAACCAGTTTGCGTCGCGGCCAGGCACAACCCGATCATGCCGGTGAAATTCCGGAGTATGCCCGGTTTTGACATATTTCCATACGGTGGATATGGTTATCCATATGAAAACCACACTCAATATCGACGACACGGTGATGGCGCGGCTGCGCCTTGAAGCGGCCAAACGCGAGCGCACGATGTCCGAACTGGTCGAGGCCGGGCTACGTTTGCTGTTTCAGAGCGAGCGATCCGGGGCGTCTCCAAAATTGCCGGAGCTGCCGACCTTGCGCAGCGGCGGACATATCGTCGACGTCGCCGACCGCGACGCGCTGTTTCAGGCCATGGACGCTCGTGCGACGGACGAGCGTTAAGTGTTTGTAGTCGATACCAACGTGCTGATCTACGCCGCCGATCAGGACTCGGAGTTTCACCAGCCCTGTCGCGCCAAGCTTGAGCAATGGCGGCGGCAATCCGTGCCCTGGTATCTGACCTGGAGCATCTGTTACGAATTCCTGCGCGTCAGTACGCACCCGAAAGTTTTCCGAAACCCATTTGCGGTGACTGCCGCTCGGCAGTTCCTGGATGCGGTATTGGCCACGCCGTCGGCATCGGTGCTGCTGGCGACCGAGCGCCACGCCGTGGTATTGCGCGAAGTGCTCGCCGAATTGCCGCAATTGCGCGGCAACATCCTGCACGACGCGCACACGGCCGTGTTGATGCGCGAACACGGCATCGTGAAGATCGTGACGCGAGATACCGATTTTCACCGTTTCCAGTTCGTGTCGGTCGTAGATCCGCTGGTGGAGTGAGTCGTGGCAGATGACGTTGCGGCGTTTGAGTTCGGCGATGAAGTTCACGGGCAACCAGGCAAGCGCATCGATCCAAGCTGACTATGCCAGCAACCGTTCATGCTGGACCTTCGAATCCATCGAGAAACAATGCGTCCGACAGCGGTGCAGTCTGCGCCTCGAACGCGCCGATATCGCTGCCATTGCCGCCTGCTGCATTGCTGATGCCCGGCAAATCGACCGGACGCAGGAAGCCGCGCTGGTCGGTGCTTGATCCGGAACTGCTGCCGCCGTCGAGCGCCGGGCTTCCGAACAGCGGCGCATGCGTCGGGGTTCGCTCGAGATTGCCCTGCAGTGGGCCGAGCAGCGCATTGGCGGTGATGTCCGATGCCTGCACGACGAAGACGCCGTTGTAGTCGTTGCTCAGGTTGAAGCCGAGCGTTTGGAATGTGGCCGGGCCGCCGTTGAGGTTTTCGCTGGCCAGGTTGGTTGGCGTATTGCCGGCGACGATGGTGTTGCGCAGCGTCGTCGTGGCGGTTCCGCCGTTCTGCGTGAAGGTCCGGATGCCGCCGGCCGCAGTGAGCGCGGTGTTGTTCACGATCGTGCTGTTGACGATTTCCAGTGTGTCGTTTTGGGCATTGCCGAAATGGCTGATGCCGGCAGCCTTTCCGGCATTGTTGCCACTGATCGTGCTGTTGACGACACGGAGGATACGTCCACCATTCCCGAGGAAAAAGATCCCGCCGCCGGAGGCATCGGGATTGCTCGACGTGTTGCCGCTGAACGTGCAGTTCGTGAACTGCCCGTCGGCGAACGCCAGTTGCACGCCACCGCCGACGCCCGCCGTGTTGCCGGTGACGTGGACATCGTTCAGCATGAGCTGGATCAAGGCATTGATCCCGCCTCCGGACTCACCCGTGCCGACCATGCCGCCGCTGATGGTCATGCCGCTGACGGTCACGCTGACGAAAGGACCGCCGCCCATCGTGAATACACGAAAGTTCATCGCCGCAGCGGGATCTCGCCGCACCGTCAGCAGATGCGCGCCGGTGCCCTGGATCGTGATGCTGTTTTCGATGTTGGGCAGCGCGGTTTGCAGGCTGATGGTTTGCGGCGTGTTGAACAGCGGCGAAAATTGGATCACATCACTGGTTTGTGCCGCGGTGACGGCCTCGCGCAGCGTGCAGTTCGCGACATTGCAGTTGCCGTCGTTGCTGTCCGCAGTGGCATTGACGGTGTAAATGTTGGCCTGTGCGTTCATGGCAGTGCCGAGTATTGCCACGCTGAGTGCGGTACGAAGGGCTTTTGACACGGGAATCCTTGATGGCGAGGAGTTTGGTCGAGCGGATGTGCTGCGGGTATGGCTGAATCGGGAAAGCGATATTTACCAGCCAGCCCGCTGTTGGATCGCCTTGAAGCGGCGATCTTGCCACATCGCTTTCCAGACCGGGTCATGGTTGAGCCACAGCATCCACTCATAGACGCCGCCGCGGTCATCGATATCCTTGTCCAACCAATGCAGCGCATGGTCGCGCTCGCCGAGCACCTCAAACACTGCCGCGATGCGATATTCGACGACATGTTCGCCGCGTGTATCGCGATCGAGCAACGCCTGCAGCAGTTCATGCGCCTTGTCTTTCTCGCCGGCATTGGCGTAGGCGAGTGCGAGCATGCCGATGCCGCCGGCATCGCCCTTCGGCGCATCCGGCATCGCATGCTTCGCTTCGACCAATGCGGCATCGAACTCGCCCTTCGCGCCGTATGCGAGGCTTCGATAGAAGTGGGCCAACGAGAAGTTCGGCTTGGCCTTCAGGTAGTTCCCATAATGCGCGAGAACCCAGTCGTACTGTCCCGCCATGTAGCGTTGCCGACCGATGTTTCGCATCACGTAGTCGCGTGTGTCGACATCGGCCAGTGACAGTGCCTTGGCCGAGTGTTCGAAGGCGAGATCGAACTCGCCGATCCCGGCGAGCAATTCCGAGTACCAGTAGTGGGTCAGTGCGTTCTTCGGTTCGAGGCGCAGCGCTGTCTCGAAGATCCGTTTCGCGCAACGGTAATCGTGGTTGGCCAGAAAGGCCTGATCGGCGAGCAGATACAGGCCGTCGATGTTGCCCGGCTCAAGCGCGCGGCCCTTGGCGAAATGCTCCGTGGCGCGGTTCTGAGCCACTGCCTTCTTGACGCTGAGATAGCGCTGCGAGGACTTGTGCGCACGTGCAAGGAAGATGTGCGCTGCTGCGTTCTGCGGATCGGTCTCGATCGCCTGCTCGTACAGCGCGATCGTTTTCGCGAGGTTCACGTCCGACATCGTGCGCGTGAGCGCCTGCGCCTCGGCGACGAGCTTGTCCGCGGCGATCTGCTGCGGACTCGGGTCACGGGTGACGACCGAGGTGGCCTGCAGCGACGAGAGATCGGGACAGTCCTGCGGGCCCGTTTGCTTGGCCGCTGCGACGCCGATCAGAAAGAACAGCAGGAGCGCGGCACATTGTCGGTGAACGACTTTCATTCGTCAGTCCTCTTGGCAATTCGGATGGATCTAATCGCAGACATAGTCGCCCTTGGCGTCCTTGCGGCATTGATCGGGCGGGCCGAATTCGTCCCAGTACGCCGCCAAGCCCATCTTGCGCACGAACTCGGCGAACTCGGGCGTGTGACGGGCCTCGGCCAGCGTCGTGCTGAACAGTTCGCCCATGACCAGACCGTCGTTGGTGCTGGGCCGGTCCTGCAGCAGC
>JAYUXS010000202.1:0-4402 GCA_043752845.1 Lysobacterales bacterium
AGACGATGTTCGGATCACCCGGATCCACCATGAGGTCGCGAATATCGATGCGCGCGCCAATGCCGTTGGCTGACTCGGTCCACGTTGCGCCGCCATCGACTGTCTTGAAGATTGAAGCGGAGTTCGGCAGTTCGAAATTGACGACCGCTGCCCAAAGGATGTCGGGGTTGGTCGGGTGCATTTCCAGCGCAAGAACGTCGTAAACGACATTTGAAAATCCAGCGACGCGCGGGAGTCCGCCACTGACTTGCACCCAAGTCGAACCGCCGTTTACGGACTTGAACACACCAGTGTTCACATCAGCCAATGGAGTTGCATCGGCCGGATCATTGTCACTGAAACTCTTGTAGGTGCCGACAAACATGACGTTGGCGTCATTGGGGCTGATCAGGATATTGAGCGGCGTGATTGTCTGAACCAAAAGCGGCGACGTTGTGCTTGGCGTGAGATCGCCCGTCACGTCTGTCCACTGCACATCCAGCGTATTGTTGATGCCATTGATCGCCGTTGTATCGACGTTGTCAGTTCGAATGATGCGATGGGTGTACGTGGTGACGCCTGACACCGGAGCGCCGCGATGGCCGTTCGCCGTGGCGTACATGCGTTTCAGCGTGCCGCTGGTACAGATGGTCGGTGACAGCGGAATCGTGCATGACCTGGGATCAAGCTTGATGTCTCTCACTGTGCCCAAGTCGACCCATTGATTGGGCCCGCTGATTCGCCGCGGCAGGTTGCCGTCGATCCTCGCCCAAGACAATCCACCCGTGATCGAGCGATAAATCCCGCCGTTCCGAGCGGAAAGGGCACCAAGTCCGGCCCGCCCACTTGCGTAGACGTAGCTCGAAGACACTTGTCCGGCTGTATTGCCTGCGCGCAATGGATCGAGAATGATTGCGCGGATAGTCGACGCCTGCAGGTTTGCATTGCTGGTCGCCCACGACGCACCACCATTTGCGGAGCCGAAAATGCCTGGCGTCGAGTAGAACGCGTCGCTGAAGCCGGCGTAAAGTCTCTGGCCGGTGCCCGCGGGTCCGATCGTGCCGGGATTGGGGTGTACAGCGACGGCGCGGATGTTTACGCCTGCCAAGCCTTCGTTGATGCCCGCGTTCGACCAGGTCGCACCGGCAGATGTGCTGCGGAAGACGCCGCCCCCATCACTGGCGATCCAGATCGCCGCACCGGGTGCGGGAAACGCCGGTGACAACGTGATGCGGTAGGCGTTTACCGGGAGTGGAGTTGCCGTGGCCGGATCGAGATATGTTGAATTGGCAGTCAGGCCGGCATTCATCACCGTCCAGGTCGCGCCGCTATCGATGGAGCGGCGGAATCCCGATTGCGTGTCGAACAGTTCATTGGCAACCGTCGGATGCGCGACGAGTTCACGGCTTGAAAAACCCGACGTCACCCAAGTGGCACCATCGTCGTCGCTGCGAAACAATTCACCTTCGATGGACGCATAAACGCGATTTCCCGCACCGAATGCAATGGTAGAAACCGGTGGGAAATATCCGGGATTGGCCGATGGCGACAAAACAGGCGCAAACGTCAATCCTGCGTCCGTGCTGCGATACAAAACTGGGGAAATCACGGCAGGCGCCACGGCTGGGTACAGCCCGTCAGCCCCTGCCAGGATCGCACCCGAACCACCCGTGTCACTCACCAATTTCAGGAATCCGCGTCCGCCCGGAATGCCTGCAACTGGCGCAAACGTCGCGCCTTGGTCGGTGCTGCGGAGCACCATCACATCGGGTGTCGGGAACGCCGTTTCTTCATAGGACGACAACGCCAGCATGATTTGCCCAGTCGTGCCAGGAATGTCAGTGAGCGCTGATGGGATCAACCCGCTCGGAACGGCATAACCGGTGGCTGACCAGATTTCTCCACTATCGGACGAGCGGTAAAGCAATCCGAGTTCGTCCAAAACGTACAACGTCGATGGCGCTTCGCGATCAAGCGCGAAGGGCGTGCCCGGAACTGAATTGGCGAGGCCGCTCTCGATTCGCGACCACGAACTGGCACCGTCGACACTCTTGAACAGCCCGCCGCGCGTTGACGCATACATCGTGAATTCATTGGACGGATCCAATTGAACGTCATAAACCACGCCGCCATATGGACCGCTGCTTGACCAAACGCCGTTGCCAGCATGCACGTGCGTTGCCAAAGCGAGTAGCGCCAACATCGAATTGCGCAGAAATTTCATGTCACCAGCCCTTCATCGGATCAATGTGTGTGCATGTCCGCGGAAGGCCAATGCCGTGACGGCTAGGCATTGTCCGCGAACGGCTTGTGAGTGAGTCATAGCGCCAGCATCGTAGCGCAGCCGGTGTCCGGTGCCGCATTGGTTTCAAAGCCGTCGCCCATCAGTCGGTCGTCGATGCAGCCAGGACCGCCAATGAAGCGGATCGCATCGGGCTCCGGTCGATAACTGCCGAGGCCGCCGGCACTGAGCTGCAGTCGCCACGTCGAAGCATTCACGCGTATGGCCGCCGGCAGATCGTACCAGCCAAAGTCGGCCTGATCGCCGGACTCAAGCGGACCGAAGAAGCGGAAGCTCCAGCCGGGCCGGTTGAAGTTCGCACCATGATAGATGACATCAACGACGGCGCTGCCGCAGTCGATGATCTCGAACTGGCGCGCCGGATTCGGGTGCACGATCGGCGTACCGGTGATATCGATGTCGATCGCAAGTTCATTGGCGTCGACGGCAGTCACGTCGACCGCTTGCGTGCACGCGCCTGGCACCGAGCCACTGCCGCTCACGACCTCGCTGGTGATCGAATTGCCGCCACCGCCGCCACGAAATATCACGCCGGTGGATCCGACATCTTTCTGGACCGCATCCATTTGCCCATCGCCATTGCCATCGCCCGGTCCGTCGAAACCGCCGGGGACATCTGGTGCATGATCCTCAACAACATCCGGTATCCCGTCGCCGTCCTGATCGGGCGTGCGTGTGATGCTGTGCACGCCGGTGTCGGTGCCGACGTGCAACTGGTTCGGGTTGTTGGGATCGACCGCGAGTGTGTAGGCCGACTCTGCGGGCAGGCCGACGCTGATCGAGAGCCACTGGATTGATTGCGTACCGGCGTTCCACAGGCCGCGATAGACCGCACCGGGATTGGCACCGTTGCCGCCCGATGCGGCATACAGGATGTCGGGATTCTGCGGATCGAAGGCGAGGTCGCTGAGTGACAGGCTACCGGCAATGCCGCTGTCGAATACGCCCCAGGTGTCGCCGCCATTGCTGCTGCGCAGGATGGTTGAGGTGCCCGTGGCATAGAGGTCGCGCAAGGCCAGCCACAGCACATTGCCGTTGCGCGGGTCGATCAGCAGGTCGACGACATCGAGCGACGCATTCGCATACACGGTGCTGTTGAACTTGGCCGGCAACCCGCCGACGCGCGTCCAGATCGCGCCACCGTCGACGCTCTTGAACAGTCCGCTTTCGCGCGTCGTGTCGACCAGGAATCCATCGCTGATGTTCAGGTCGTAGAACTCGGCTTCGGTACCGACAAAGAGCCGCAGCGGATTTGCCGGATCGACGGCGATGACCGTGGGCGTGACGCGCTGCAGGATTTCATTGACGCGGAAGTTGCTGCGTGGGAACCCGGGGTTGATGCTCAAGTCGGTCCAGACGCCACCGCGATCATTGCTGCGCAGGACGCGATGCGTCTGGTCGGCCACAAGCTGGTCGTTCGGTGCGCGCCCGTGACCGACCGCGTAAACGCGTTGCAACGGTCCGTTCGCCGGGGTGCAGGGCAGGGCAGTGCATGAGTTCGGATCCAGGGCCAGCGCACGAATCGCGCCGAGGTAGCTGTTCGATATCGGCAGGTTGCCATCGAGCGTGCTCCAGTTCGTACCGCTGTCGTCGCTGCGGTACAGGCCGAAATTCAGGTATCCGGTATTGCCGTTCGATGCCGCGCGGCCACCCGCAAAAAGTGTCGTGGTAGCGAGCGAGGTGGTCGTGGTCCGATCCATCGCCAGCGTCAGGATGTCGGCGGCACGTAGTGTGTTGTTCGCCACCGACCAGGTGGTGCCGCCGTTGACGGACGCATGCAGCCCTGGCGATGCGGCGGAAAAACTGGCTTGGCCGGCCCATATGCGCTGGCTGATGCCATTACTGACCGTCGACGGATTGGGATGGATCGCGAGGGCCCGAATCGCGGCAGCGGCTGGCGACGCACTGACCGGAGTCCAGGTCGTGCCCAAGGCATTCAGTTTGAACAGGCCGGAGCCCGTCGTCGTCGCAAACAACTGCGGCGTGCCGCCGCCGCTCCAGGCCAGATGTCGCGCGCCGGCCGAAACCGGCAATGCGCCGGAGGTATACGACAGGTTCGGGGTGAGGCCATCGAACACCGGCGTGTGCGTATACAGCGAGCCATCGAAATCGGTGCGGTAG
>JAYUXS010000203.1:0-4401 GCA_043752845.1 Lysobacterales bacterium
AGTGGTCAAGGCGGAAGTGCCGGACGTGCGCCAGTTGAATGCAGACGTCGACTCAGAACTGTCGCGCATTCTGTCGAAGATGGTCGCGAAAGAGCCCGCCGACCGTTACGTCAGTTGCCATGAACTGGCGGCAGACTTGCAGAGGCATCCGGCGGTCATGGCCGGCGGTCCGATTTCGGCGCAGGCCAAGTTGCCGCTCGCGGCAGCAACGGTGCTGGGCATGGCGACGCCAGCCGGCGCCATCGCCGCCGCCACGCAGCGCGAGCAGGCACTGAAGACCAGCAGCCCGACGCCGTTGACCAACCCGCAAGTGGCACCGCCACCCCTTCCCCTTCCGGCGATCGCTGCCGCTGTGGGCCGTCCATCGATCATGGAAGCGCAAAATCGTCGCAGTAGCGGCTCGAAAGTGATCTGGCCAATCGCAGCGGTAATCGCGCTCGGTTTCGCCGTTGGCGGGGTATTCGCGATGAAAGGCCGAATCGGTGCGTGGATGGCACCGTCGGCAACCGCCGAAGCCACTGCATTGACTACGCCGATCACTCCACCGACGTCACCATCGACTGTCGCAACGGCATCGCCCGAAACAGCCGCCACGATGCCGACGCCAACCAGCACTGACTCGAATGCGACCGCCGATCCCCCAAGTGCCGACGAAACGCCGAACCATACCGGCCTGGCCTCGGCCGATGTCGGCGACGACAGTGCCGCTGAACCGGCCCCTGGCCTCGCCGTTCTGGACGAACTTGCGCAACGTCGCAAAGCCGTCGAGAACGGCCGTGAGCCGTCGGTCGAACGCCCGGCAGCCAGCAGCGATCGACCCGGCTTGCGTGGCGAGCGCCCGCTTGTCGCGCGCAGTCTGCCGCCGCCGGAGCGCGTTGCTCGGCCGGTGGGGCCGCCGCGCATCATGGTCATCAGCATGGGTGATCCGGCCATCGCACAATCCGCCGAAGCGGTGATCGAGGAGTCGCTCGAATCGGCAGGATTCCTGCTCGCAGATGAGGACACCACACCCGGCATCGCCGCCCTGATCAACTCCGGCGGCCCGGAAATGCCGCGCCTGTTTGCAGCGCTGGCACGCGCCGGAAACATCCGTGCGGTGACGGTGATTCGTGCACAGCCGCTCGGCTCGACCCCGATCAACTTCTACGGCCAGTCGGACACGTTGTTCTCGGCGAATCTGTCGATCAAGACCTATGACGTGTTCGCCGGCCAGCCACTTGGCCCAGGCGTCACCCAGAAGGTCGACTTCACCACGCTCAGCGCCGACCAGAAGGCCCGTGAGGCGATCGAAGAGCGCATCGGCCGTTACCTCGGCGCGCTCAGCTCGTTCCGACCGAAGGGCGACAACGGCTGAAACACGCGCGAGCAGTGGACTGAAACAAAGAAGGCCGGCGTGAGATGCCGGCCTTCTCTCTTTATGCGGCGCTGGCGTCAGTGCACCGGGTGCGGTTTGGTGCCAGGCATCGTCATCAGACGATCGACATAAGCAATGCCGATCGCGGAAAGGATGAAGCCCATGTGGATGATGGTCTGCCACAGCACGCCGTCCCAACTGACTTTGGCGCCGGGCATGCCAATCGTGCCGGCTTCAATGAACGTCTTCAGCAGATGGATCGAGCTGATGCCGATGATTGCGGTCGCGAGTTTGACCTTGAGCACACCCGCGTTCACGTGCGACAGCCATTCCGGTTGGTCTGGATGCCCTTGGAGCCTCAACCGCGACACGAAGGTCTCGTAGCCGCCGACGATCACCATCACCAGCAGGTTGGAAATCATCACGACGTCGATCAAGCCCAACACCGCGAGCATGATCTTCTGCTCGCCGTACTCTGTCGCGTGGGTAATCAGGTGCCACAGCTCTTTGCCGAACAACACGACATAGACAACCTGCGCAACAATCAAGCCCAGATACAGTGGCAATTGCAGCCAGCGCGACGAGAAAATCAGCCAAGGCAACAAGCCGAGGCGCTTCTGTTCGATGCTGTCAACGGGTACGGTCATCAGGTTTTCCTTCAGTCAAAATAGTCGACAATCTTAACGCCCTTCGCCGGCCGCCAACACCGCGTCGGCCTCGATCTCGACCAGCATGCGCGGGTCGATCAGACGCGACACTTCCACCATCGTCGTAGCAGGACGGATACCAGCGAAAACTTCGCCATGGGCGCGACCGACCGCTTCCCAGCAGCGGGTTTGCGTACCGGCATCGTCAGCGCCGACGATCTCGCCCTGCGCATCCACGGCCGTCGTACCGGCGACGGCGACGATGTGGCCGATGCGCACGGCGCGGCTGTAGGCGACTACCGCTTCCCACGGCGCGCCGGACGCGATGTTCTGGCGTGTGCTCATGCGTGCAGGGTCACACCGGGCAAACCGAGCACGAACTCCGGACCCACCAGTTGCGACGCGGTGTAGAACCCGGGTGCAGGTTTCTTCGTCAGCACGTGTTCGAGGATGCCAAGCGACGCATGCGCGGTCAGGTCGTAGCCATTTGGCGTCGTCAGCACTTTGCGCACTTCGCGACCGCCGGCATTGCGCACTTCGCCCCAGATGATCGAACCGGTCTTGCCGCGCTTCTCGTCGCTCGGTCCGGCACCACGCTTCTCGACCTGTTTCTTCAACCAGCGTTGCACGAAGCCGAGACCGAGCAGCGGCCGGATGTAGTTCATGCGCCGCACGCGTTCCGCGGTCTTGCGCGGCACCGCCATGTACACCTCGATGTTCGGGATGCCGGTCGACACATAGGCCGTGTAGACATCGCCCCAGGGGATCGTCATCGCGAAACGCGACTCGCCCTTGAACTCGAATTCACGCGTCTTGTATGCGAGCGGCACGCTGATCAGTTCACCGTTGCGACGCACGCGGCCACCGTTGGCCAATCCTTCGACGGCCGTTTTCGCGGTGCCCTGACTCGGCCCGCCGCCGGCATCAAAGGCCAGCACCAGTTCGTGCGCCTCGGGCAGTTCGCGTTTCAGCAAGGCCGCAAGCGAGTCGGTCGGCACGACATCGAAACCAGTGCCGGGAATGACGACGATGCCCGCCGTCTTCGCGCGCTCATGCTGTTCATGGCAGTGCTTGAACACGCTCATCTCGCCGGTGATGTCGAGGTAATGCGCACCGACCTGCAGACAGCCTTCAAGCATCGGCGCCGAGGTCGCCGCAAACGGCCCGGCGCAATGCAGCACCGCCTCGATGCCGCTCAAGGCCGAGGACAGCGTTTCCGGATGCGCCAGATCGAATATCCGAGCCGGAAGTCCGTATTCAACAGCCATGGCATTGATCGCCGCGCTGTTGCGCCCGGCCAGGACCGGCCGATGCCCGGCCTTCAGCGCCAGCTCGAGAATCAGCTTCGCGGTGTAGCCATTGGCGCCGTACAACATCCAACCACCCATAAATCTCCTTCCTGGTTTGCGTCGACGACATCGCGCCCAAGGGCGCTCCTACAAAGGCTTCGCGCTTGCGCGCAACTGCATCTGCTGGGTGAATTTGATCATCTGGCGGAAATACAGGTTCGGGAACCAGCGCTTGATGCGCCAGCGCATGCGCTCCGGGCCGGTCGGAATGATCATGAAGTCGCCGCGCTGCTGGGCATTGAACACGTAGTCGGCGATGTCGTCGGCGGACTCGCGCGCGTTGTTCATCAGCTTGGCCGCAACGCCGATGAATTTTGTGTCAACGCCGCGCGCCGTTTCCAGCAGATTGGTCTTGAAGAAGCTCGGGCAGATCACCGAGACGGCGACATCGAATGGTTCCATCTCGGCACGCAGCGCTTCAGACAAGGCGACCACGCCGGCCTTGGCCACACCATAACTGGCGATCCCCGGTGCACCGGCCAAACCGGCAAACGAGGCCGTGCTCAGTACATGGCCACGGCGCTGGCGCTGGAACATCGGCGCGAACGCCTTCATGCCACGCACCACACCGAGCAGGTCGATGTTGATGACCCAGTGCCAGTCATCCATCGGGCTGTCGGCGACCGAACCGCCACTGGCGACACCGGCATTGTTGATCAGCACGTCGAAGCCGTCCCAGTGCGCACGCACGGCATCGCGCATCGATTCGACCGAGGCATCGTCGGCGACATCGACGAGCACATCAAAATGTTCGCCACCAAAACTGGCAAGTTCAGCGACGACGGCGCGGGCGCGATCGCCATGCATGTCGGCAACCGCGATGTCGTAGCCGGCGCGCGCATAGCGATGCGCCAGTGCACGGCCGAGGCCGCTACCGGCACCGGTGATCAAAGCTCTTGGTCTCACCATCGTTCGCTGCTCCGTTGTTGACGCAAAATCCTAGCAGCGTCGACCATAGGCTTTCGTTGCTCCCCCGTAACCGTCCAGCCAACCCACCTTCCAACGCTGCGCGGCACGCTGCAGTCTCGCGCATTTCTGCGAGGAGTTCGGC
>JAYUXS010000204.1:0-9974 GCA_043752845.1 Lysobacterales bacterium
CAGATCGAAACCGATCTGCCACTGGTGGTCCACCGGAAACGCGTTGATGGCGGCTGCGTCCCGACACAGCGTAATGCTGGACGGAATCGACGCCAGGCCCAGCTCGACCGACAGGGTTGCTGCACTGGTGGGCGCCGCGAACGTAGCGGATACAAGAGTGAACAGGGCGAAGGTGCAGGAACGGATCATGGTGAAGACTCCTTATGCTGTGCGCTCATGGCTCTGCAAGGTACAATGTGCTACCGATCCAGCACGTCCCTGACGCGGCAATCAATGGTAGTACCGAAAGCGCACCAGCCGATTACAGAGGCGGGCCGCCACACCCGCGCCTGACAAGCTGAAATCCCTGTATCGGCAATCTTCCCCTGACACCAATGGTGACCCCGGTTTCGCACGCCGGACGCAGCGCGAGACGCAGTGATAGAAGCCGGGAACGGCAGGGTCGACGATCTGGCGACGGGGCGAGGTCATGGCGCCAGTGTGGCGCGACCACGCAGCAGGCGATGTCGGAAAACGGCGTGTCGAGGTGTAGGAAGCGCGCTACTGTGTGCGAAACAGGGGTCAGAGTACAGTTTCCCCGATTTTCCGCGGGTGGGGCGAGCGGCGCAGCCGGCCGCATAGCGCTGGTTCCCGCGCAGAAAACTGTACTCTGACCCCTGTTTCGCAAACTAGGCCAAGGAAGGACCTCTGCGGCTAAGGATTTCGACCTTGGCGGACTGCGCGCCTGAATCGCCGCTCTCAATCGACCCGCGATCGGACGTGACCCAGAACACGCCCTGCGCACCTTTCTTCATGTTGACGCGATCGAATGCCTTACTGGTGCCGTGATACACGACACGAGGCTATACCTATGCCGGCAAGGTCGGTGGATTCTCGCTGCATGCGGGCGTGGCAGCCGAAGCGCACGGGAGCCCGAAGCTCGAACGCCTGTGCCGCTACATCAAGCGCCTTTGCTCCGGGCGCGATAGTCACCAGCCTCAGGCGCATCGAATGTCTGCTTTATAGATCCAATTCGTCGAGCGCCATGACTGACCGTTATTGGCCGATCCCGGTCAGTCAGGCACTCGTCGATTCCGGGCGCCTACTTGGAATCCTTGCCAGGAACGCGGGCGATCTGCGTGCACTGCCAATCGAACGATGTTCATGCCCGATCGTTACACTACGCGCCTTCAACCGGGACTGCCGGTTTGCCGCTGCATGGGAATGAATCGATGACTGGATGGACACTGGACCGCGCACGACAAACCTATTCGATCGCGCACTGGAGCGAGGGTTACTTCGATGTCGATGCCAAGGGTCGCGTTGAAGTTCAGCCGCAAGGTCCAAACGGCACCGCGCTGGCGCTCACCGAGGTGGTCGCAGCAGCCGAAGCGCAGGGCTTGAAGCTGCCGCTGCTCGCACGCTTCAACGACATCCTCGGCCACAAGCGCTCGCGCATGCAGGCGGCGTTCGCCAAGGCGATGCGTGATGCCGATTTCGATGGCGGCTACACCGCGGTGTTTCCGATCAAGGTCAACCAGAATCAAAGTGTCGCCGGTGAACTGGCAGCGAGCGGCGGTGTCGGTTTCGGCCTCGAAGCAGGTTCGAAGCCCGAACTGATCGCGGTATTGGCGTTGTCGCAGGGCGGCATCGTCATCTGCAACGGCTACAAGGACCGCGAATACATCCGCCTGGCGCTGATCGGCCGCAAGCTCGGGCTCGATGTGTTCATCGTCATCGAGAAACCGAGCGAGCTGAAACTGGTGATCGAGGAAGCGCGCGATCTCGGTGTCGATCCGCTGATCGGTGTACGCATGCGCCTGGTCTCGATCGGCGCCGGCAAGTGGCAGAACACCGGCGGCGACAAGGCCAAGTTCGGGTTGTCGCCGGGCCAGCTGACCGAGTTGCTCGATGATCTCGATGCCGCGGGCCTGCGCCATGCGCTCAAGCTCGTGCATTTCCACATGGGTTCGCAGATTTCCAATGTGCGCGACATCGCTGGCGGCATGCGCGAAGCGGTGCGCTACTTCGTCGAACTGCACAAGCTCGGCTTTGATATCCGTTATATGGATGTCGGCGGCGGTCTCGGCGTCGATTACGAAGGCACGCGCTCGCGCAGTTTCTGCTCGATCAATTACGGACTCGAACAGTACGCCGCGACCATCGTCGAACCGGTCGCGCAGGCCTGCCGTGAGCATGGCTTGCGCGCGCCCCATCTGATCACCGAAGCCGGCCGCGCGATGACCGCGCACCACGCCGTGCTGATCGCCAATGTGACCGAAGTCGAAACCGCACCGGAAGGTCGCGTGCCTGTGGTGACCGCGAACGAATCGCTGCCGCTCAAGCATCTGCGCGAAATTTACGCCGCGCTCGATGCGCGTCCGGCGCTTGAGCTGTACCAGGAAGCGCATCACTACCTCGCCGAAGGCCAGTCGCTGTATGCCGCTGGACAAGTGGCGCTGGCCGAACGCGCCGCGCTCGACGCGCTCTATTACGCCATCGCCCATGGCGTGCGTGATCGCCTGAACTCGGACGAGCGCGCGCATCGCGAAACGCTGGACGAATTGAACGAGAAATTGGTCGACAAGTATTTCGTCAACTTCTCGGTGTTCCAGTCGATGCCGGACATCTGGGCGATCGATCAGGTGTTTCCGATCATGCCGATCGCGCGCCTCGACGAACAACCGACGCGACATGGCGTGATCGCCGACCTGACCTGCGACTCTGACGGCCGCATCGACCTGTACGTCGATTCCGAAGGCGTCGACGCCAGTCTGCCGCTGCATGCACTGCGTGCCGGTGAGAGTTATCGCCTCGGCTTCTTCCTGGTCGGTGCCTACCAGGAGACGCTCGGCGACATCCACAACCTGTTCGGTGACACCGACACCGTCGACGTGCGCGTCGATGGCGCCGGCTTCAAGCTGTCGAATGCCAAGCGCGGCGACACCTGCGATCGCGTGCTCGGTTACGTCGGTTTCGATGCCGATGCGTTGCGTGCAGCATTTGCGGCCAAGGTCGCGAAAGCGAACATCGCGGCACCGCTCGCCGCACGCATCGCCGCCGATCTGGAAACCGGACTGACCGCGTACACCTATCTCGAAGAGACGGCGCACGCCTGAGCGATCCTGAAAACGCGAACGGCCCCGAAGGGCCGTCGCGGTCAAGCTTGAACGAATCGATCAGGCGACGCAGCGTCAGGCGACGAAGAGCGCGCGGATCTTCTTGAACGCGTTCGCTTCGACCTGACGAATGCGCTCGGCGGACACACCGTACTCGTCGGCCAGTTCCTGCAGCGTCGACTTGCTGTCGGCCAACCAGCGGCGGTTAACGATGTCGCGCGAACGTTTGTCGAGTTGATCCAGACCGTCGCGCAAGACGTCCATCTGGTGGTCGCCGGAATCCTGCGCGAGCAGGGCTTCGTCCGGACTCAGGCTGTGGTCGGCGAGGAAGGCGACCGGCGACGGACGCGCATGCTCGTCGTCTTCATTGGCCGGCGCGTCGAAACCGACATCTCTTCCATTCAAACGCGATTCCATCTCGCGCACGTCGGACGGATCGACCTTCAGTTCGCGCGCAACCGTGTTCACTTCCTCGTTGTTCAACCAGCCCAGGCGCTTTTTCGACTTGCGCAGGTTGAAGAACAGCTTGCGCTGCGCCTTGGTCGTCGCGACCTTGACGATGCGCCAGTTCTTCAGGATGAACTCGTGCATCTCGGCCTTGATCCAGTGCACGGCGAACGACACCAGTCGCACGCCCTGTTCCGGGTCGAAACGTTTGACCGCCTTCATCAGGCCGATATTGCCTTCCTGGATCAGGTCGGCGATGCCGAGCCCGTAGCCCTGGTAACCGCGCGCGACATGCACGACGAAACGCAGGTGCGCCATGATCAGCGCCTTCGCGGCTTCGGTGTCATTGTCCAGACGCACGCGCCAGGCGAAATCCTGTTCTTCGGTCACTTCCAGCATCGGCACACGGTTCACCGCGCCGATATAGGCGTCGAGCGACCCGATGGCACTCAGGATCGGAAAATTACTGGTGATCAATGCATGCGACATCGACGTCTCCTTCAAGACTCAAGTTTAGCAGTCGGGTCATTGGAGTGCTAAATCGGGCGAAAGTTCAATTTTCAAGGGCCTGAATCATTTGGATTTTTTGACACGACCAGGCCCTCACCCTCGCGCCGCGACCCGCCCGGGTGCATCAAACTGATGACGATGCTGGTGGCCAGGATGCCGCCGACGACACCGAGCGAGACGAAGGCGTCGACCTTGTAGAAGTCGACGATCAGCATCTTGCCGCCGACAAAGATCAGCACCACGGCCAGGCCGTAGGTGAGCAGGTGGAAGCGTTCCTTCATGTCGGCGAGCAGGAAGTAGAGCGCGCGCAGGCCGAGGATGGCGAAGATATTGGCGGTCATCACCACGAACGGGTCTTCGGTGATGGCGTAGATCGCCGGGATCGAGTCGACCGCGAAGATGACGTCGGTGATGGCGATCAGCACCACCACCGCGAACATCGGCGTGAACCAGCGTTTGCCGGCCTCGATGTAGCTGAACTCTTCGCCGCGGAAGCTGTTCGAGATGGCGAGATGGCGGCGCATCCAGCGCAGGACCGGATTCTGCTCCAGGTCCGGCGTGGCGTCGGCGAACCACAGCATCTTCAGGCCGGTAAGCAGCAGGAACAGCCCGAACAGGTACAGCACCCAGTGGAATTGGGCGATCAGCAGTCCACCGAGCAGGATCATCACCGCGCGCAGCACGATGGCGCCGATTACGCCGATGATCAGCGCGCGCTTCTGGAATTCGATCGGCACCGCGAAGTAGGTGAAGATCATCAGGAACACGAAGATGTTGTCGACCGACAGCGATTTCTCGATCAGATACCCGGTGAGGAATTCGCTCGCCTTCATGTTCGCGAGTTCGCGCCCGCCATGACCGTCGAGGTACCACCACAGTCCGGCGCAGAACAGCAGCGCGCAACTGATCCAGATCAGCGACCAGACCAGCGCTTCCTTGACCGAGACCTTGTGTGCGCCTTGCGCACGCATGACCACGAGATCGACCACCAGGGCGACCAATACGAAGGCGGCAAAGCCCGCCCACATCCACCATTCTGCGATTGTTTCCATCGTCTGCCCCGCTAGCGCATGCCATCACATCGATCGGCGTGGCGGGGGCTGGGTACGATGACCTGGCCTCCGCGCACGGCGGGTGGCGTCCGGGCTGCGCCCGCACGTCCACGCAAGGCCAAGGTCTTGCTCATAGCGACTTGCGCTACCCACAGGCCGGGAACCATCGGTTCCGTACTGACGACTGCTGCGGCGGGAGCTACTCCCCTTGGAGTGTGCCAGTCATGACGACTGGCACGGGACGGAGTATGCCCTGAATCCGTGAGGGTTTTGTAAAGAAACCTGCGCGATGGCGCCGACCGCGAAGAAGCTTCTGACAGCAGCGAAGATATTGAGTAGTTTCGAGACCCGCGCGAAGCGAATTTCCGGAACCCCGTTTGAGGACTATGCGTTTGCACCCGATGCGTTTCGCAATCTGCGTATTGGCGCTGCTGTCGAGCGCCGTGTCGGCATCGACGTTCGACAATGAGGCCGGGCGTTATCGGCTGACAGCCCTGCCCGATGCCGTTGCCGAGGCCGAGCGCATGGACCGCATGCAGCTCTGCGATCAGCAGCCTGCGGGCCGACATGTGCGGAAGAACGAGCTGATCACGATCACTGCCGGCGACTTGCCCAGCGGCTTCACGCTCGACGCGTTGATCGGATTCCTGCCGATGTGGGGATCGAAGCTCGATCAGCAGGAAGAGCAACTGGACGCCGGTGAAACCCGGTTTCGTGCCGATCAGGACGGGCCGCTTTATTTCAGGCTCATCGCGCCGGACGGCGCTGACGCGGTACACGCACCGGTGTCCATCAGCGTCGACGGCGGTCGGCCGTTGCCTCTTTATGTCGATGGCGTGATGAGCGCGAAGGATTGGACCAGAGAGCTGGCCGCACACGCGGATGCCCCGTTTGTGCAACTGATCGGCGATCAGGCGCTGATCACGCTGCCGGCGCAGGTGCATGCAGCTGACCCGATCGCGGACCCCCGCGCGACATTTGCCGCGATCAATGAAGTGATCGATTTGGAGAATGAACTGGGCGGATTCGACGGCAGCACGCGCCGCGATCAGCCGACACCGTTGCGCCTGCATTACCTCGTTGATTTCCGCGTCTCCAGGCGCGATCGCGAGACGTTCTACATGTACGCGACCGACCAGTTCATCGGTATGTTGGACAGCAACACGACCGACCTCACCGACCCGGAAAAACTGCGCCGCGAATGGGGCATCTGGCACGAGACCGGACACACCCAGCAACAGAATTCCTGGACGTGGGATGCGCTGGGCGAGGTTAACGTCAATCTGTTTTCGCTGTTCGTGCAGGAGAAATTCGGAGACGAGAACGCACTGGCCAAGTCTGAAGATGGCGAGCCATCGTACTTCGACAAGGCCCGCGACTACCTGGCGAACGGCGCCGATGACCTGCTGGTCGATGTCGATGAAGACGATAGCGGCGACGGATTTTTCATCCGGCTGGTCATGTTCTACCAACTGCAGCAGGTGTTCGGCTGGGATCTCTACAAGGACCTGCACAAGCACTTTCGTGCGCATCCGCTGGCGGAGGACGCGAGCGCCCAGGACAAGGCGGATGCCTTGGTGCTGGCGCTGTGCGCGCTGACCGATCTCGACTTGCGCGCATTCTTCGCGCGTTGGGGTTTAAAGGCTTCAGCCGCCGCCGACCGCAAGCTCGACGCCGAGGGCTATGAACTACCCGATCGAGATTTTTCCGCGATCTTTGAATGAACGCCCGTTTTCCGGTGTCGGACTGAATCGCCTGCCTCTGAGAGCGATCGCCATGGCAGCGCGCTGCTGCCAAGATCGTCCCCTGTGCCAGCAGTTCTAGCTGACCACAAGGAGAAATTGATGGGCAGGGAACGGGTACTGGGCGAAGGGTTCGAACTCGACGTTGACGTGTTCGCCGATCATCTGCGCTATCGGGTATTCGGCGGTGCCGATTCGCTGGCGCTGTCTCTCGCCCTCAAGGAGGAAACCCAGGCGAATGCATTCGGTCTGTTGTTGAGCAATGAACAGGACATACCGATGATGATGTTCTCGAACGAACAATACGCTGAACGCGGGCTGCGTTTCGGCGCCGATGCACCGCAACCGAATTCCCGCTGAGCCGCGCCATGACGAAGATCCACGGCGACGGTTTTGATATCGATATCGACGATCGCGGCGGCTATCTGCGCGCCTTCGTCGCCGGCGGCTCGGATTCACTCGCGATCTCGCTCGCCTATTGGACGGCGCTCGGACAGGAATGCGCCCGGCGCAAGGCCACGAATCTGCTGGTGGTCGAAGACCTGGACCCCTTCGACGCCGGGCCGGAAGCGCTGGAACTGGTCTGCGACAGGATGGTTGAAGCCGGGCTCGGACTTGTTCGCGTCGCCTTCGTCGATGTGCAGGAAATCGGCGACGTGAATGAATACGGCATGATGGTCGGCTTCGACAAGGGCCTGACATTGATGCTGTTTTCGACCGAGTCGCTGGCCGACCGCTGGCTGCGCTTCGGCAGCAACAGCGAATCGCGTTAGGCGCGATCAGGGCACTGTCGGCACACGCCAGTCGATCGGCGCCTGACCGATGCCGGCCAGGTGCATGTTGACGGCGGAAAAATGTCCGCAACCGATGAACCCGCGATACGCCGACAACGGCGACGGATGCGGCGCTTTCAGGATCTTGTGGCGCGCGCCATCGATCGCCTTGCCCTTGGCCTGTGCGTAGCTGCCCCAGAGCAGGAACACGAGATTCGAATGGGCGTCGTTCAGCCGCTGCACGATCGCGTCGGTGAATATTTCCCAGCCTTTGCCTTGATGTGAGCCGGCATTGCCGCGCTCGACCGTCAGCACCGAATTCAAGAGCAACACGCCCTGCTGCGCCCACGACAACAGGTAACCGTGGCGCGGCCGCGGATGACCGAGATCACGTTCGATCTCGGCATAGATGTTCTCGAGCGACGGCGGCACCGGCACGCCTGGCAACACCGAAAAACACAGGCCATGTGCCTGCCCCGGGCCATGATAAGGGTCCTGGCCGAGGATGACGGCGCGCACCTGGTCGAAGGGCGTCGCATCGAGCGCGGCGAAGATCTGCGTGCTGGGCGGAAAAGCGACTTTGCCAGCCTGTTTTTCCGCGATGAGATACGCGCGCAAATCGTGCATGTAGGGTGCGTCGAACTCGGTCGCGAGTTGCGTCTTCCAGCCCGGCTCGAGTCGTACCCGTTCGCTGCTCACTTGCGTGCGGACTGGGTATTCCGGAAATTCTTGCCGACGCGCAACTGGAACAGCAGCTTGGTGATCAACAGGCGCTCTTCGACCGGCTTGCTGACCAGATCATTGGCGCCAGCACGCAACAAGGCCGCCTGATTCTTCGGGTTGTCGTCCGCGGTCATCACCAGGACCGGCAACTGGCCCTTCGAGTAGGCGTAAGGGCCACGGATATGTTCGAGCAGTTCCTTGCCGGTCAGCCCGCCCTTCAAGTACACATCGGTCAGGATCAAGTCGGCACCGGGTGTGCCGGTCTGCGCCTTGGCCGTGTCGACCAAAGCCAAGGCATCTTCGACACTGACCACGTGCGTGACCTTGAGGCCATATTTTTCCAGCATGCGCCGGGTGGCGAGGGCGACCACGCGGCTGTCTTCGACATACAGGATCTGGCCGTCGCCCGAACTCTGCGCGCTGATGTAACCGCGGATGAATTCGCCGAGGGCGGCAAAGCCGAGCGCCTTGTCGAAATAGTCGGTGACGTCTTCCGACATGCCGAGCGTTTCCAGCATTTCGGTGACGCTACCGGACACCACGATGATCGGGATGTAGGCCTGCGGCGTGTGTTCGCGGATGTAGCGCGCGAGTTCGGCGCCGTCGCAATCCGGCAGGGTCAGCGCGGTGGTGACGAGATCGACAACGCCGTCCTCCAACTGTCGCTTCGCCTGTTCGCCGCTTTCGCAACTGATGACTATGGCGTTCGGCAACTCCGCCTTCAGCACCTGCTCGATCATCCTGCGCGCCACTTTCGATCCGTCCACCACCAGCACGCGCGGCTCTTCGCTGGCGATATGAGATGTCAATACGGCGCTCATGGGCGATATCAGTCTGCGCGATCGGAGAGGAGCTGCAGCGTAGCGGCGAGGAAGGCGCCAATCCAGCCCAATACCAGCCCGATACCGACGGCAATGACACTCGCGCGCCAATCGGGCGCGGCCAGGCGGAAGTCTGCCGCATAGGTTTCGGCGAGTGTGGCAACCGGCGCGCGCAGGAAAGCGAAGGCGACCCACAACAGGATGATCGCGGCCACCGCACCGAACGCGCCGTACAGCGCACCACCGTAAAGGAACGGCCGGCGCACATGGGCGTCACTGCCGCCGAGCAGGGACACGATGCTGATTTCCTCGCGTCGCGCCATCACGTCGAGGCGGATCGCATTGGCGATCAGCAAGGTCGCGCCGAGCCCGAGCAGCACCGCGAGCACCAGCACGATGCGCCGCAGCAGACTGAGGATGCCGTCCAGGCGTGCACGCCAAGCCGCGTCGTGTTGCACCAGTTCGACGCCTACAATTTTTTCAATGGACGGCACCAGACTGGCCGGCAACACGTCCACGCGCGGCGCCACCAACGCCACCCAAGGCAGCGGGTTGTGATCAAGCGCCGCGACCGCGCCATCGAATCCGGGCAACTGGCGAAGCTCGTCGATGCCCTGCTCCGGCGTGCGTCGCGCAACATCGTCAACGCCGGGAACGGCGCGTATCGCACGCATCACCGCATCGACTTCGGTGCGTTCGAGGGCCGGATCGAGGAACACCGCGATCTCGCGCTGTTCACCGATGGCACCGCCGACGCCGGCAAGGTTGCGCACCGCGAAATCCAGCATCAGTGGCAAGGCCAAAGCGA
>JAYUXS010000205.1:0-1757 GCA_043752845.1 Lysobacterales bacterium
CCGGGCGATCTTCGTCGGCGAAACCAAAGTCGCCGGACTCGATCCGCCGAAAGGACTGCTGCTGCTCGGCGTGCAGGGCTGCGGCAAGAGTCTCGCCGCAAAGGCCATCGCCGGTTCCTTCGGCGTGCCCCTGGTGCGGCTCGACTTCGGCGCGCTCTACAACAAGTATCACGGCGAAACCGAGCGCAATCTGCGCGAGTCGCTGGTGAACGCGGAAGCGCTGTCGCCCTGCGTGCTGTGGTGCGACGAAATCGAGAAAGGGCTGGCGACTTCGGACAGCGACGACGGCGTGTCGCGGCGCGTGCTCGGTGCCTTGTTGACATGGATGGCCGAGCGCAAGCATCCGGTGTTCCTGGTCGCGACCGCAAACGATGTCTCGCGACTGCCGCCAGAGTTGTTGCGCAAGGGTCGCTTCGACGAAATCTTCTTCATCGACCTGCCCGATGGCGGTGCCCGCGACGCGATCTTTCGCGTGCACTTCGAGAAGCGCGACATCGCCTGGGAAGGATTCGAACTGGGTGCGCTGGTCGATGCCAGCAACGGTTTTTCCGGAGCCGAGATCGAGCAGGCCATCGTCGCCGCGCTGTATGCCGCGCATGCCGAATCGGTGCCGCTGCAGCAACGCCATCTGCTTGGCGAGCTCGCCGCCACGCGGCCGCTGTCGGTGCTGATGGCGGAACCGGTGCAGCAGCTGCGCGAGTGGGCACGAGAACGGACCGTCTCCGCAGACTGAGCATTCTGCAAGATCGTTGCGGCGACGCTATGGCGAAATGTGAGCAACATTTTTATTTGATTTTCACGGCTTGAGTACAACGCGCTGCTTACCGTTCCAGCGGCCTGAGCAACCCGCTCCGGCCTTCGAATACAGCCCAAGCCCGCGCATGAAAACGCGCTGCTACATTGTTCTCTCGACGCCTCGCGAACGCGCTGCAAATGCAACGCCACGCAGTCGTGGGTGTTGTGGCGCACCGAAGGTCGAAAACGTCGCGGTTAGCGTCCGCTGGCCGTGACGGCATGATCGTTCCGGCCCCCTCAATTACCCCAAAGGTTCGCCATGAAAAAGGTTCTCCGCGTCTCCGCGCTCACGGTCGCCATGCTTGCAGGCAGTGTTTTTGCCTCGTCGCACCGTGAAGCCCCGTTCATCACCGAACATCCCAAGGTGGATGCCAGCGACTTCTACATGTTCCGATCCTATGAGGGCGGTCGTGCCGACTACGTCACCCTGATCGCCAACTACGTGCCGCTGCAAGACGGATACGGCGGGCCGAACTACTTCGCAATGGATCCGGACGCGCTCTACGAAATCCATATCGACAATACCGGCGACGCGATCGAGGACCTGAGCTTTTCATTTCGCTTCACCAACGAAATCAAGAATCTGACGGTGCCGGTGAATGGCGTCAACGTGCCTGTTCCGCTTTCCTACATCGGCCCGTTCGGCACTACGCCGACCGCGAATGACGCTACCAAGAACGTGATCGAGAGCTACACCGTCGGTGTTGTGCGCGGCGCACGCCGTGCGGCGGCCGCGAGTCTGGCGACCAATGTCGGCGCGGGCGGCACCAGCTTCCGCAAGCCCTACGACAACGTCGGCACCAAGACCATTCCAAATTACGCCGCTTATGCCGACAGCCACATCCATCGCATCACCATTCCGGGCTGCACCGGTGAAGGCAAGGTGTTCGTCGGACAGCGCAAGGATTCGTTCGCGGTCAACCTCGGCGAAATCTTCGACCTGATCAATACCAATCCACTCG
>JAYUXS010000206.1:0-4364 GCA_043752845.1 Lysobacterales bacterium
CAAGATGTAGGAGGAAATTTCAGAAATTTCCGTGCACACGACCGTTCAACTACAAAATTCCGCCGGTCGCAGCGCGTCATGAAATATTCGGGCTAGCGCCTGCGTCAGCGCCAGGCGAAAAGCGGATGATCATCGGCGATCAGGGTCTGCGTCATGCCGGCCGCCGCGCGCTAGGCCGCAGTCCAGCCGCCATCGACCGGAATCGCCGCGCCATTGAGGTTGTGCGCTTCGCGTCGACACAGCCATAGCGTGAGCGCGGCAATTTCCTCGGGCAAGGTCATCCGCAGGCTGGGCTGCTTTTCGCGTAACAGGTCGCGAATGCCGGCGGCGCGGTCACCACCGTGGTTTGCAGTGCGCACGGCGATCTGCGATTCAATCAAGGCTGTCTCGACGAAGCCCGGACAGATGCAGTTGATGGTGACGCCGCCGCTGGCGCGATCACCGGATGCCGCGTATTCGAGGGCTGCGACTTTCGATAAGCCGACGACGCCATGCTTGGCCGCGACATACGGCGCTTTCTGCACGGATGCGACCAGACCATGCACCGAAGCGATATTGATGACGCGCCCGAAACCGCGCGCGGCCATGCCGGGCAGCGCTTGGCGCATGGTATGGAATACTGCGCTGAGATTGATCGCGAGGATGCGATTCCATTGTTCCGGCGGCATCTCGGCGAGACTGGCAGTGTGCTGAATGCCAGCATTGTTGACTAGGATGTCGATGACACCGGCCTTCGCCATCAGCGCGTCGATTTCGCTCGCATCGGCGAGATTGCCGGGCACGAAGCGCACGTCGCCGTCGCCGGCAATTCGCACCGACCGCTTGGCATCGGCGATCTCTTCCTGGCTGCCGAGACCATGCACGATCACGTTTGCACCGCCCGCAGCAAGCGCACGCGCGATCGCCAGGCCGATCCCGGAAGTCGATCCGGTGACGAGGGCGGTGCGTCGTTCAAGAAAGCGATCGCTCATGTCGAAGTGACGTCGAAAGGCATGTCGAAAAATCTCGGGTTCATATGCCGAGGCTAGCAGCGCATCACCAAACTGGCGCTCGTACGTTGGTCCACTTGCCGCAGTGCAGGCGGCTGTTAGCGTAAGCTTTGGAAAACCTTTACGCGACTGATCCCGATTGTCTGCCATTGAATCCTGCTGAGCGCCTGTATGGCGACGCCCACTGCCGTGAAGCAAATTTCCGATCCATTTCCGAACCTGCGCGTCACGACCCATCGTGATGGCGATGATCTGCTGAGCGGCGGCTTGGGTCGCGCCGCTTTGTTGTTGCCGGCCGCCCCCGCTGCTGTGGATCCGGCGCATCCAACTGCCGCCGAGTTGCGCCGCCGCGCCCTGCATGCCAACTGGCGTGCGATTGCCGACGTATACGGCACGGTCAAGGAAGTGCCGACGATCCCGGGGCGCGAGTTCCACGCGTTTGCGCACGTGCCCGGCGCCAAGCATTCACATCGCGTGATGGCGCAGATTCCGGACGCCTTCGATGCGAAGGCGCGCTGTCTGATCGTCACCGCAGTGTCCGGCTCTCGTGGCATCTACGGCGCGATCGGCTCGATTTCGGCTTACGGTCTGCCCCGTAGATGTGCCGTGGTGCATACCGACAAGGGCGGCGGCACCGGGTTCTTCGACGTCGCGACTGTTGAAGGCGCACAAGCGGACGGCACGCGCGCGCAGCGCGGCCGCGAACTCGAATTCGACCCCGGCACGCAGGCGCGCGACGGCGACACGCGCGTGGCGCTGAAGCATGCGCATTCGGGCGACAACCCGGAAGCCGATTGGGGTCGACACGTCCTGCAGGCTGCGCACTTCGGCTTGCAAGCATTGAATGAGGCATTTCCGGCGCAGAGGCCATTCACCGCTGCGAATACGCGGGTGCTGGCATTCGGCTTGTCGAATGGTGCCGGTGCGGTACTGCGTGCCGGTGAACTCGATGGCGAAGGATTGATCGATGCCGTCGTCGCGGCCGCACCGAACATCACGGTGGACGGTGCACGTCCTCTGTTTGACTACGCGACAGAAGCTGCCTTGCTGCAACCCTGTGCGCTGCTGGCCTTGCCCGAGGTGCCGACCTTGTTGCCAGACGCCGTTTGGCGTGGCATGGCGGGCGCGCGCTGCGCGAGCTTGCGTGAATCCGGCCTCGTCGAAGGGGGCGATATCGTTGCGCAGGCGACATCGGCCTTGGCGCAGCTACGCGCGAGTGGTTGGCGCAATGAAACCCTGCAGCTTGCTGGCATGCATCTGGCATTCGATCTGTGGCGCGCGTTCGGCGCCACGTATGCGCAATCCTACGCGCGCGCTTCGGTCGATGCGCCTGTTTGCGGTTTCGAATTCGCGCAACGTGATGGTGCTGGTCCACCGCGCGCGGCCACGGCTGCAGAGCGCGCGCTGTGGTGGTCGGATGCCTCCGGCATCGCCCCGACGGCGGGCGTGGCCTTGGTCGACACGAAAGCCACGGCGACATCCGATCCCGGTTTCCAGACGCTGCAGTGCCTGCGTGCATTGTGGGCCAGCGAAGATCCGCTGGCGCAGCAGTTGCGCGCCGGCATCGCGGCAACGCGGGCAACGGCACGGCCGCAGGTGCCAACGGTGCTGGTTCATGGCGATCACGACAGTCTGGTGCCGATCGAATTCAATTCGCGACCCTATGCGGCCGCCGCGCGTGGCAACGCCGCCACGATCGCGCTTTGGGAAATCGCACAGGCGCAGCACTTCGATGCCTTTGTGTTGCTGCCGCAGTTCACCGCGAAATTCCCGCCCTTGTTGCCGCACGCCTATGCCGCGATGGATGCGCTGATCGCCCATCTCGACGGCGGCCCGATGCCTGTGGACCAGCAGCGCTGAGCGAACGCACTTCGGGCTCGCGCCGTGCTCCGCTAAGGTATGCGTCCACTCAACAGCACTCGTGCGGGTTCGACATGTCGTCATTGCAGGAATCTCTGGATCTGATTGGCCGCGGTGCCGAAGAAATCATCAAGATGGAAGACTTGGAGGCGCGCCTGGTCGCGTCTCGAAAGGCAGGTGGTCGGCCGCTGCGCATCAAGGCCGGTTTTGATCCGACCGCGCCGGATCTGCACCTCGGTCATACCGTGCTGCTGAACAAAATGCGTCAGTTCCAGCAACTCGGGCATCAAGTGATTTTCCTGATCGGCGATTTCACCGGCATGATCGGCGACCCGAGCGGCAAGAGTGCGACGCGCAAGGCGCTGTCCACGGAAGATGTGGCGGAAAACGCCAAGACGTATGCGTCCCAAGTGTTCAAGGTGCTGGATCAAGAGCAGACCGAGTTGCGCTTCAACTCGGAATGGTTCGGCAAGATGAGCGCGGCCGACATGATCCGCCTCGCCGCCAAGCACACCGTGGCGCGCATGCTCGAACGCGATGATTTCCACAAGCGCTACACCGGCCAGCAGCCGATCGCGATTCACGAATTTCTTTATCCATTGGTGCAGGGGTACGACTCGGTAGCCCTGCAGTCCGACGTCGAACTCGGCGGCACCGACCAGAAATTCAATCTGCTGGTCGGTCGCCAGTTGCAGGGTGAAGTTGGACAGCCCCCGCAGATCGTCATCACGATGCCGCTGCTGGAAGGTTTGGACGGCGTCAACAAGATGTCGAAGTCGCTCGGAAACTACATCGGCATCAACGAGGCCCCGAACGAGATCTTCGGCAAGACCATGCGCATCTCCGATGATCTGATGTGGCGCTATTTCGAGCTGTTGTCCTTCGCAAAATCGTTGGCGGACATCGATCGCATGAAACGTGAGGTCACTGCGGGTGCCTCGAATCCGCGCGACTTCAAGGTGTCGCTGGCGCTGGAGCTGGTCGAGCGCTTTCACGGCAAAGCCGTCGCGGAAGAATCGATCCGCTACTGGAACGAGACGATCAGGGGCGGCGCGATGCCGACGGATATTGAAGAGCGCGAGATTCTCGTCGCTGCTGATGGCATCAAGTTGCCGCAATTGCTGAAGCAAAGCGGATTGCTCGCCAGTACGTCCGAGGCCATGCGCAAGATCGGCGAACGCGGTGTGCGCATCGACGGCGAAGTCATCGACAACAAGGACATCGTGTTCTCGGGCGGGAAATCATTTGTGTTGCAGGTGGGCAAGCGTTCGTTCCTCAGAGTGTCACTGCGCGCCAGTTGAACAAATGTTGCGCCCGCACAATTTTGCTTCACATTCGCAAATCATCTGGATAAAGTTCGCGCCCCTTCGGAAACGGAGGGCGGCGAACGTGAAAAGCTTCTACTAAAACTTTTCGAAAGCGCTTGACGAGCACTAAAACCGCCCTATAATGCGCGGCTCACTCGGGACGAAACGTCTTGGGTTGCGGACGGAAGTCTGCGGTGTTTACAGATCT
>JAYUXS010000207.1:0-1753 GCA_043752845.1 Lysobacterales bacterium
GTTTCCGTCGCGCCGGCTTACGGCCGTAACCGAGATGCCGTCGGGCAAGCTGATCATGGTCGGCGCAGTCGGCAAGGTGGGCGGGAAAAGCCGCGCCAAAGGTTTGGCGCCTGAGGATGTGGCCGTGCTGCGCTTCAACGCCAACGGCAGCATCGACGACAGCTTCGGCGCCGGCGGTCGACAGTTTTACGGGCCGCTTCCGGGGGTCAGCAACACCGCTTCATACTACGCAACCGGCGTCGCCATGCAGGGCGAGCGTCCGCTGATCGCCGTCAACTATGGATATGCCGGCAGTCAAGACAAGGATTACGCGGTGTTTGCGCTGGAAGGTCGCGACGTTTTCGCCAACGGCTTCGAGTGAAGTCGGGTCGCCCCGGCGATATCGGGGCGACCTCGCGCGGCATCGCCGCTAGAATGCACCCATGCTCAGTTTCCAGAATCTACGCCTGCGGCGCGGCCCGCGGGTGCTTATCGACGGTTTGTCCGCAACCATCCATCGAGGCCAGCGCGTCGGCTTTGTCGGCCGCAACGGCACCGGCAAGTCGAGCCTGTTCGCGCTGATCCAGGGTGAAATCTCGCCCGACCAGGGCGATGTCTCGTTGCCGCGCAATCTGCTGATCGCCTCGGTGGCGCAGGAGATGCCGCACACGACGGCTGCGGCCATCGAATACGTACTTGATGGCGACGCCGAGTTGCGTTCGGTCGAGGCAGACTTGCGCGAGGCCGAGATCACCCACGATGCCGACCGCATCGGTCATGGCCATGAACGCCTGCATGCCATTGGCGGCTATGCGGCTTCGGCGCGCGCGGCGCGCATGCTGGACGGGCTCGGTTTCAAGCCCGACCAGATCAACAATCCGGTCGATTCGTTCTCCGGCGGCTGGCGCATGCGCCTGAACCTGGCGCGTGTGCTGATGACGCGTGCCGACCTGATGCTGCTCGACGAACCGACCAACCATCTCGATATCGACGCCGTGGTCTGGTTGCAGAACTGGTTGCTGGCCTACGAGGGCACGCTGCTGCTGATCTCGCATGACCGCGAATTCCTCGACGCCGTGTGTACGCATACCCTGCATCTGGCCGAGAGCAAGGCAACGCTGTACACCGGCAACTACTCGCAGTTCGAACGCCTGCGCGCCGAGCGCATGGCGCAACAAGCGGCGGTGTCGGCATCGCAGCAGCGCACGATCGCGCATCTGCAGAGCTTCGTCGACCGCTTCAAGGCCAGTGCCGCGAAGGCGCGCCTGGCGCAGTCACGCGTCAAGATGATCGAGCGCATCAAGCTCGTTGCGCCGGTGGTCGCCGACAGTGAATTCAGTTTCGATTTCCCGCAGCCGGACAAGCTGCCATCGCCGCTCATCCGCATGCACGATGCTGCGGTCGGTTATGGCGATCGCACCGTGTTGTCCGGCATCAAGCTCAGCCTTGAACCCGGTCAGCGCATCGGCCTGGTCGGCCCGAATGGCGAAGGCAAATCGACCTTGGTGAAACTGCTCGCCGGCGAACTCGATATCCGCAGCGGCGAAATGACCCGGCATCCGGATCTACGCGTGGGCTATTTTGCGCAGCATCAGCTCGAACAGCTGCATCCGAACTTGTCGCCGCTTGAGCACTTCAAGCTGCTCGATCCGAAGAAGGGCGAGCAGGAACTGCGCAGCGTGCTCGGCGGCTTCAATTTCGTCGGTGATCGTGTCTTCGAAGCGGTCGCGCCGTTCTCCGGTGGCGAGAAAGCACGCCTCGCGCTCGCGATGGT
>JAYUXS010000208.1:0-4360 GCA_043752845.1 Lysobacterales bacterium
CTTGTCGGAAACAGAAAGCAGCGCGCGGCGCACGCCCACGGATTCGGTCGCGGTCATCGATGGGTCCGGAGTTTCGAGGAGGGCGCGAGTATATCGAGCGCCCGCTGTCGCCAGCCGTGGCTTATCCGAGGCGGTGCTCAGCCAACTTCTTGCGCAAGGTGGCACGGGTGATGCCGAGAATTTCTGAGGCGCGCGTCAGATTGCCGTCGGCATGACGCAGAACCTCACGCAACATCGGTGCTTCCACTTCCGCGAGGACGAGGCGATAAAGATCCGTCGCGAGCGCGCCGTCGGCGTGTTGCAGGTAGCGACGCAAGGCGCGCGTGACGCACTCACTCAAGGCCGGTGCGGAATCGATTGCCGACGTCGTCTCGACGCGCAACGGCTGGAGGGCATTCATCGGTGCGAGCTGCTTCTTGTCGTTATGGGTGTCAGACCGGTGCGCACGTGCATGCGGACGGGGGTGGGATTCTAGCGACGCCATGCGGCCGCGCAAGCGACTTTTGCGATGTCCACCGAATCAACGAACAGCGACGTGCTTCTGCGTTGTTGGTGAAGAACGACGGCTATACTCCTGCGCATGTTCGAGTTTTCCAACGATCCTGCAACGCCCTTCGTGCTCGGCATTGTTTTCGCGTGGCTTGCGGGCGTGCGCGTCTACCTGACGATTTTCGGTGTCGGCCTCGCCGCCTACTTCGGCTGGATGGATCTGCCAGCGTCGTTGCAACTGGCGAAGTCGCCGATCGTGCTCGGCGTATGCGGCGCACTCGCGCTGGTCGAGTTCGTCACCGACAAGATGCCGGGGGTCGATTCGGTGTGGGATCTCGTGCATACCCTGGTGCGCATTCCGGCCGGAGCATTCCTGGGGGGCATCGCGCTGCCGACCGATGGCGGCGAAGCCAGCCTGACCGGCATGGTGCTGGGTGGTGCGGTCGCCGCTCTGAGTCATGGACTGAAAAGCGGTACCCGCGTCCTGATCAACCATTCGCCTGAGCCGGCCAGCAACTGGACGGCGTCATTGGCCGAAGACGGTCTCGTGATTGCCACGTTCGCACTGGCGCTGACGCATCCGTTGTGGGCGCTGGCCCTGCTCATTGGCGCGACGCTCGCATTCATCACTGCCATCGTGCTCATGGTTCGGCTTGCGCGCCATGTCGCGCGCCGCCTGCGCCAGGTCAACGCGTGATGCTCTGGCTCAAGGCCCTGCACATCATCTTTGTGGTGACCTGGTTCGCCGGTTTGTTCTATCTGCCGCGACTGTTCGTCTACCATGTCGATGCGTTGGACGGGTTGTCGCACGAACGTTTCGTCGTCATGGAACGGCGTCTGCTCGCCATCACCCACCTCGGTGCCGCGTTGGCACTGGTGTTCGGCGTAGGCTTGCTGCTGTGGTGGACCAGCCACGCCGCCGACTACATGCGCCAGCCCTGGTTGCACGCCAAGCTCGGACTGGTCTTGTTGCTCGTGCTCTATCACGCCAGCATGGCCCGGTTCGTCGCGAACTTCCGGGCGCAGCGCAATGCACGCAGTGCGCGCTGGTTCCGGATCTACAACGAAGTGCCGGCCTTGCTGCTGATCGGAATCGTCATTCTCGTTGTCGTGAAGCCAGGTTGAGCACCGTCGGGGGCTGTCATCGCAGGTGCCCTGCGATATAGTCCCACGACCTTCCGAGATCGTCAGTCAATGCTTAGTCCGGACGAGTCCCAGCAAAGCGCAGAACTGCGTCAGGTGTTCATCAAGATGCTGCCGAAGCGTCTCGATACCGTGCATCGTCGTGCGCGGCGTCTGCTTATGCAGGGTTGGGACGTCAATGCACTGACGGTGTTCTTCGAAGATGTACAGGCGCTGGCGGGTGCCTGTGGCCGTTACGGCGTGCTCGATGCCGGCGAAATCCTCTACGGCATTGAAACTTTCCTGGCGCCCTATCTCGAACGCCTCACTTTCCCGGACGAGACGCAGCGTCAGCAGTTCCAACGGGTGATCGATGCGCTGGCGGCGCTGATCGCGAAGCATGTGCCCGGACGCACAACGACCCTGACGGGCGTCAACGCGCGCTCCCTGGTGAGTGAACGCGGCGGCATCCAGACGCTCGTAATTCCACCGCGCGAGTATTGGCGCCGCTGGGGCGTCGGCGACGTCGACGCAAGCATCGCCGCCGCGAACGCAACCCCAGTGCAAATTGCACCGGCAACGGCCGACATTGCCGAACCATCACCCATGCCAGCGGTGCTGATCGCGCCCAGAGTTACGCCCACGGCGCCGACCGTGGTTCGCATGCAACCGAAACCGGCGCAGGCGTCCACCGACAAACGCGTCTATCACCTGACTGATGGCGGCAGCCTCGCCGTCGAAATCGACCACAAGCTCGAAACTGGGCGTTATCCGCTCGATCTGCTTGAGGACGCGGAAACGCTGCGCGAAATGCTCGGTGCGTTTGCACCGTCGATGGTGATCGTCGACGCGGCATTTTTGCCGCAACTCGACGCCATCGGCGACGCACTGAAACTTGCGCGAGCGCGCACCAGCCAGCGCGTCGCGCTGGTGGTGCTGGCCGAGAGCAATGACATCAGTACCCGCCTCAAGGCCATGCGCGCCGGCGCTGACGCGTTCATCAGCCTGCCGGTCACGGCACTCGAAGCGATCACCCGCATCGAAGAATTGCTCGAAGGCGAGACCAGTGAGCCGTATCGTGTCCTGATCATCGAGGACGACCGCTCGCAGGCCCTGTTTGCGGAGTCGATCCTGCGCAAGGCCGGCATGGAAACGCGCGCGGTGATGGATCCGATCAGCGCGCTGGAAGAGCTCAATGCATTCCGCCCGGAACTGATCCTGATGGATTTGTACATGCCCGATTGCGACGGCATGGAGTTGACGACGCTGATCCGCGAACGCGATGCCTACACCAACATCCCGATCGTTTTTTTGTCAGGCGAGCATGACGAGGAAAAGCGCTTCGATGCGCTTTCCGCCGGCGGCGACGACTATCTCGAAAAGCCGATCCGGCCGAAGCATCTGATTTCGGCTGTAACCAATCGCGTGCGCCGTGCGCGCAGTACGCTGAAGCGCGTGCAAGCGCATGATCCGCGCGACCCGGTGACCGGACTCTACGACCGCGCGCATGTGCTCGAACGCCTGAGCGAAGCGTTGGCCGGGGAAGATGCGCCGCGACAGGTGGGTGGCTTGTTGTTCCTGCTGGTCGACGGCGCGCAGAACATCCGCGAACGCATTGGACTGACCGCCTTCGACCAGTTGATGGGCCAGGCCGGTGCGTTCCTCAGCGGGCAGACGCTGGCGGTCGACTTCTGCGCCCGTTTTGGTGACACCAGCTTCATCGCCCTGCTTGCCGAACGCGGCGAAAGCGAGCTGATGGTCATCGCGAACCGCATTCAACGAGCCTTTGACCAGCACGTGTTCGAAGCCAGTGATCGCAGCATTACGCTGGCGATCGCGGTAGGGGTGTCGACCTTTGCGCAGAATCTCGGCGAAGCCGCGGCCATGGTGAACGCAGCTGAGCGCGCGTGCGTCACGGCGCGCACCAATCCCGAGCAGCGCGTCGCGTTGTTCCAGACGCAGGTGACGCACGCCGTCGAGGCCGACGAGGTGATGCTTGGCAACGCGGTTCGCGACGCCATCCGCACCGAGAGTTTCCAGTTGCTGTTCCAGCCGATCGCTTCGCTGCGCGGCGGCCATGATGAACAATTCCAGTGTTTGTTGCGTCTGCGCGGCGACGGCGGACGCACCTTCACTGCGGCGGTGCTGGTGCCGGTGGCCGAGCGCGCCGGACTGATCCACGGTGTGGATCGCTGGGTGCTGTCGCGGGCGTTGCTGGTCATTTCCGAGCGTGCACGCGACGGTCACCCGGTGCGTCTGTTTGTCAGCCAGTCGATCGAGAGCCTGCAGGACCCGCAGCGCCTGACCTGGTTGAAACAGGCAATCGAGACGCGACGCATCGTGCCCGATCAACTGGTCATCGAATTCCGCACTGCCGATGTGCTGGCGCGCATCCGCCAGATGAGTTCGTTCCAGGAACATGCCAAGCGCCTCGGCATCCGCCTGTGCCTGTCGAGTTTCGACGCGACGATGGCCAACTTCCAGCTGTTGCAGCATGTGCACGTCGATTACGTGAAGGTCTCCGCCAAGTACACCGGCAGCGATGGCCAGACGCCGAAGATGCGCGCCGAACTGCGCCAGGCGATCACCCATCTGCGTGACCGTGGCATCCGCATCGTGGCACCGCAGGTCGAAGACGCGCAGGTGGCCGCCGGCTTGTGGAGCACGGGCGTCGATTACATTCAGGGCAACTTCGTGCAGCAGGCGACGCAGGACCTCGAATTCGATTTCAACGCCGCAGCGATTTGAC
>JAYUXS010000209.1:0-1751 GCA_043752845.1 Lysobacterales bacterium
CGTCGATGTCGCAACGCGCGAGATGCAGTACGTGTCGCCGCCGGTTTTGCTGGAACGACTCGGCGTGCAGCCATGAATTTGCGGATTTGCGCGCTGCGAATGCTCGGGCTGGCGCTGTTGTTCTTTGCTGCGCAAGCCGGTGCCGACGACACCCTGGTCGCGATCAGCAAACGCATCGACGCATCCGATGTGCTGCGTGGACGCTTCGAGCAAAGCAAGCAGGTCGCGGGCTTCAGCAAGCCGCTGAAGTCGTCCGGCCACTTCGTATTGCGACGCGGGCACGGCGTGATCTGGGAGACGGCGCGGCCGTTTGCGTCGACGCTTGTGGTGACGCGTGAGCGCATGCGCTCGCGGGTTGGTGGCGTGGTCCAGCAGATCGATTCGGCACGCGAGCCGGGTCTGCGTCTGATCAACAGCGTGCTGTTTGATCTGCTCGGCGGCGATGTCGCGCAGTTGCAGCGCGATTTCGATGCCGTTGGCGAGTTGCGCAATGTGCAGCATTGGCGCTTGCAGCTCAAACCGAAGTCCGGCGTGTTGGCGCAGGCGTTCACGGCGATCGCGTTGACCGGTGCGGTCCATGTCGAGCAAGTGATTCTGGACGAACGCAATGGCGATCGCAGCGAGATCAATTTCAGCGCGCTCGTGCCGGCCATGACCTTGACTGCCGACGAGGCGAGGCAACTTGGCGAATAAGCCCGCCATTCCGAATTGGATCACGCTGCTGTTTGCACTCGGATTGTGCGCAGTGGCCGTGCACCAATGGCAGTTCTGGCACGAGGCGCGGCTCGATGCCAATGTCCTCGCGCTGCTGCCGGAAGCGGAGCAGGACCCGTTGTTGCGTGTGGCAAACATGCGTCTGTCCGCACTGGGTGAACACAGTGTCGTGGTGCTGGTCGGTGCTGCTGATTTCGCTACGGCAAAACGGGCGGCCGCGGCAGCGCGCGACGTGCTGCTGCGTGACGGCACTGTGCTGGCGGCAGTCGAAGCGGGCGTTCCGTCAGTTGCGACGCTGATCGAATTCCTTGCCCCCTGGCGCGATCGGCTTCTGACTGCTGTGCAGCGCGACGAACTGCGCCACGCCGATGTCGACGCGCTCGCCGAGCAGGCCCTGGTCTCGCTCTATCAACCCGTCGGGCAGCCGCGCATCGGCACCTTCGCATCCGATCCACTGTCGCTGTGGCCGGCGTGGTGGCGCGAGCGTGCGCAAGAGTTGCAGGCGCAGCCTCGTGAGGGTGTGTTGACCGTCGCGGGTGCCGATCGACACTGGGTCGTGTTGCGACTGGATGCCGTGCGCAGTGCGTTTTCCGTCAGTGGCGCGACGCCGGTCAGTAGCGCGATCGACGCCGCGCGCGTGGCCGCGCTCGCGGTGGACGCGAACACCGAATTGCTGGCGGCCGGTGTGCCGCTGCACGCCGAGGCCGCCGCGGCGCGCGCCAGCTTCGAAGTCAACACGATCGGCTGGGGTTCGCTGCTCGCGGTCCTGGTCCTGGTCTGGCTGACCTTCCGCTCGCTGCGTCCGATCGCGCTGGTGGCGCTGTCGCTGCTGATCGGCTGCGCTTGCGCGCTGAGCGTCACCGCGTTGCTGTTCGACCGCGTACATCTGCTGACCCTGGTCTTTGGTGCCAGTCTGGTCGGCGTCGCCGAGGACTACGGCTTCCACTATTTCGCGGCACGCCAAGGCGAGCCCGGCGTCGGGCGTCATGACATCGTGCGCAGCCTGTTGCCGGGTCTGCTGCTCGCGCTCGCGACCA
>JAYUXS010000210.1:0-4352 GCA_043752845.1 Lysobacterales bacterium
CATGTTGGAGCGCGCAAAATGCTCGCGCAGCTGGCGGGTGCGCGTTTGTACACGGTGTGGGAAGTGTTGACCGAGGCATGCCATCTGCTCGATGACACCGGCAAGCTGAACCTCATGCGCTGGGCGGCGGCCGGACGCCTGACGATGGTCGCCAGTGATGCAGACGACCTCGGGCCAATGTCCGATTTCATGGAGCGCTATGCAGATGCCGGCGCCGACCTGGCCGATGTCGCGTTGGCCTTCGCAGCGGATCGGTTGGGCGTGCACAACATCCTGACCGTTGATCGAAAGGACTTCGACCGCTACCGCAGTCCGCGCGGCCAAAAGTTGAAACGGCTCTGGGTGAAGGACTGAGGTTTCCGGTCCATCGTCGCCAGACCGAGCACCCGAAACGTGGTCGGCTTCGACGCTTCGGCCACCTTCAGCCCGAGCAGCGGATCGCCGGTCAGCTTGAGCCCCTGTTCACAGATGCGATGCACATCCTCGGCGCCGACGCGGCCGTTCGGCGTGTCCAACGCTGAAGCATCGACACGTGTTCCCGCCAGCACTTCCTCTGCCGTCACGCCATACGCCTCGATCGCCCCGAGCAGGGTGCGGACGTAGGCATTCGCGACGGTACGCGGCTCGAGCATGGTCTAATCAGGCACGCTGGCACCAGATGTCAATGGACTCGGGCGCGCCGTCAATACGCGGGGCTGCGTGCTGGCACATGATGAGTCCTCAAGGAACCGCAGGATCATGAAGCGCCATGAATGCACATGACACCGAAGGCTTTCGAGCCCGTTATCGCGCCGGCATCAGCCGTTGGTACAACGCCTGGCTGCACGGCGGATTCGTGTTCGGCTACGGAATTGGCGTGTTGGCCCTGCTGCTTCTGCATGTGGATCGCGTCACCGGCTTCGAGTGGCTCGCGCTGCCGGCCGGGCTGATCGTTTTCAATGTCGGTGAATACTTGGTCCATCGCGAGTTCGGCCATCACAAACGCCGCATCGGCGCGCTGTTCTACGCTCGCCACACCGGCGATCACCACAGCTTCTTCGTTGAAACAAACATGACCTACGAGACTGCGCGCGACTGGCGTGTGATCTTCTTTCCGGCTTGGCTGATCGTGCTGTTTTCGATCGGCATCGCGTTGCCGGCCTACCTCGTCGTCGGTCATTTCTACAGCACCGATGCGGGCGCGCTGTTTGCGGCCACATTGCTCTGCGGCTATCTGATGTACGAAGTCTTCCACGCGATCGAACACCTGCCGCGCGAACATTGGTTCGCGCGCTTGCCGTGGATTCGCCATATGGCGCAGTTGCATCGCCTGCACCATCGCCGCGACCTGATGCGCGCGCGCAATTTCAACCTGGTGTTCCCGTTGATGGACTGGCTGCTTGGCACGCTGTATTGGGAATCGATCGAAGCGAATCCTCATCGATCGCCTCAAGCCAAGCAGCACGTGTCGGACACGGGAATGCCATGAACTCGCAAACCACCCGGATCACCTTTGCGCGCCAAACCTGAAGTCGCCTACGACTACTTGACGCGACCGGCGTTCTGGCGCGACCGGCAAGGCCGTCGCGCCGCTGGATGCGTTTCGGCGGATGATCGAATCGCAACTGCTGTGGTCGTCGAAAATTCACGATGACCGCGCAGGCCTTCCCATGGGAGCATTGGCTGGCAGAATGATTGCTTTACCCAGACCCATCGCCGAACGAGGAACACCATGGCCGCACCCAATTATGCTTTTGCAAAGAAGCAACGCGAACTCGCCAAGAAGCAGAAAAACGAGGAAAAACTGCGTCGCAAGACCGGAAGCACCGACAAGCCCGATGCAGCGGGTGATGCGTTGGCGGCGCCAGCCAAGTCGCCTGACGCCAAGTAACTACGACCCATCAGCACTTATCAACAATTGCGGCGATGCGCCGCTCATCGGAGAGTCCGCACTTGAACACCACCTCGAAAGCCAAGCCGAAATCGAAACCTGCAGCCAGCAAGAGCGCGGCTGCGAAGAAAAAGTCCGCGGGCAAGGCACCAGCAAAGAAGCGCGCGGGCGCGAAGAAGGCGGCTGGCAAGCGAGTGGCTCCGAAGAAGATTGCGACACCCCGAAAGGTTCTGGCCAAGCCGGAATCCGCTGCGACCGCAGCAGTGCCACAGGCCTTGGCCAAGGAAACGGCCTTTCTGCGCAAGCAGGTGGTCGCCGCCTTGGACGAATTGAAAGCCAAGGAAGTCAGCGAAATCGATATCCGCGGGCGTGCCTCGTTCGCCGACCTGCTGTTTATCGTCAGCGGCACCTCGACGCGACACGTCAAATCCATCGCCGATGAAGTCGTCAAGTTTGTCAAGAAGGCGGGCATGATGCCGCTCGGCGTCGAAGGCCAGAAGGAAGCCGAGTGGGTGCTGGTTGATCTCGGCGACATCGTCGTGCACATCATGTTGCCGCGCATCCGCGAGTTCTACGGCCTTGAGCGCCTGTGGAGCGTCGGTGGCGATGACGGCGCCAGCGCGGCACCTTGATTCGCACACCAGAGATGCGTTGCTGAATTCGGACTGACGCATGCGCATCCGACTGCTGACGATCAGCGAACGTCAGCCGGCTTGGGTCAACGGCGGCTTCGCCGAATATGCGAAACGATTGCCGAAACATCTTGCACCTGAGCTGGTTGAATTGCCTCTGGCCAAACGCGGCAAAAGTGTCGATGCCGCGAAATGCAGACTCGATGAGGGCACGCGCCTGCTCGCTGCGGCGGGCCGCGACGTGCAACTGGTCGTACTCGACGAGCGTGGCGTGACCTGGTCCAGCATGCAGGTCTCGGAGCAACTGCGGCGCTTCATGCTAGATGGTCGCGATGTCGTGTTCGCCGTAGGTGGACCGGATGGACACGACAATTCGGTGCTCGATCGCGCCAACTGGCGCTGGTCGCTGTCACCACTGACATTGCCACATGGCCTGGTACGCATCGTCATCGCGGAGCAGCTGTATCGTGCGCACGCCATCCTCGAAGGCCATCCCTATCATCGCGCCTGAGCAATCTTCATGAGCCTTTTTCTTGCCTCGCAGTCTCCGCGAAGAAGTGAGTTGCTGACCCAGATCGGTTTGACTTTCGATGTACTGGACGTGCATGTCGACGAGACACCCGCGTCCGGCGAAGCGCCATTCGATTATGTGCATCGGTTGGCTCGCGAAAAGGCTGGCGCCGGTTTGATGCAAGTAGCGGCGGTGGAGAATGCGCTGGTGCTCGGTGCCGATACCGAAGTGGTGATCGATGGCGTCATCTTCGGCAAACCCATTGATGCTGCCGATGCGATACGCATGCTGCGCTTGCTGTCCGGTCGCACGCACCAGGTGATGTCGGCAGTTTCCATCGTCAGTGCCGCGCGCGAAGTGGATGCACTGTGCATTTCCGAAGTCACATTTGCCGTGCTGGACGATCAGACCATCGCCGATTACGTCGCGACTGGTGAAGCTTTCGGCAAGGCCGGCGCATATGCCATCCAGGGGCGCGCGGCAGCGTTCATCACGCATCTGTCCGGCAGTTATTCCGGCGTCATGGGTCTGCCCTTGCACGAGACCGCTCAGCTGTTGAATCGCATCACCCCACACTGAATTGGGCAGCGTGTAAAAATCTGGTTATTCGCCTTTGTTTGCCAGCGCACTATCGGCGGACTATCGCAGTTCATCGGTCGCAGGCTATAAGTGCAGCGACGCCGAATGGATGAATAGTGTGAGCGAAGAAATCCTGATCAACGTGACACCGCGGGAGACGCGCGTGGCACTCGTGGAAAACGGCATTCTGCAAGAGGTGTATGTCGAGCGCGCGTCGCGCCGCGGCTATGTCGGCAATGTCTACAAGGGTCGTGTGCAGCGGGTGATGCCGGGCATGCAAGCAGCATTTGTCGAAGTGGGCCTGGAGCGCGCGGCGTTCCTGCATGCCTCGGACATCCTGCGTACGCCGAGCAACGAACTGGAAGCGACCGAGCCGAATACGCCGACGCCGCCGATCAACGAACTGCTGCACGAGGGCCAGGAAGTCATCGTGCAGATCGTCAAGGATCCGATCGGTTCGAAGGGCGCGCGCCTGACCACGCATCTGTCGCTGCCATCGCGTTATCTGGTGCTGCTCGCAACCAGCAAGCAGATTGGCGTCTCGGCGCGCATCGAGGACGAAAGCGAGCGCCTGCGCCTGAAAGAACTGATGCAGTCGCTGACGCCGGAGCGCGAACACGGCTACATCGTGCGCACCAATGCCGACGGTGTCGCCGAAGACTCGCTGAATGACGATGTCACGTATCTGCAGAAAGTCTGGCGCGCGGTCAGTGCGCGTTTCCCCAATGCCAAGGTCGGCGACTGCGTCTACGAAGACCTG
>JAYUXS010000211.1:0-4349 GCA_043752845.1 Lysobacterales bacterium
GTCATCGCCTGGCATATCGCGATTCCCATGTATGCCGCCTTCTTCCGCGACTACGACCCGGCACTCGCGCAGACGATCGCCGGACTCGATGCGACCAGAGCCGCGTTCGCGATCTGGTCGGCGCAGATCCGTTACCTCGGCGTCGGTGCGATGCTGGTCGGCGGGCTTTGGACGATCTTCGCGCTGCGCAATTCGCTGTTGACCGGCATCCGAAGCGGCCTCGCCGCCGCACGCACGACCGGCCCGGATATGCGCGCCGAAACCGAGCGCGATATTCCGATGCGCTACATGCTGATCGGCTTGGTGCTGTTCACGCTGCCCTTGCTCGCTTTGTATCAAGCCATCGTCGGACAGTGGATGGTCAGCATTCCGATGACCCTGATCATGATCACGGCCGGCTTTCTGTTCGTGTCGGTGTCCGCGTACATGGCCGGCCTCGTCGGTTCATCGAACAACCCGGTCTCGGGCATGACCATCTGTACCATCCTGTTCGCGGCCATCGTGCTGATGCTGATGCTCGGCCGCGATTCGACGCTCGGCCCGGTCGCAGCGATCATGATCGGTGCCGTCGTTTGCTCGGCGGCCTGCATCGGCGGCGATAATCTGCAAGACCTGAAGTGCGGCCAGATCGTCGGCGCGACGCCGTGGAAACAGCAGGTGATGCTCGCGATCGGCGCGGTGTCCTGCGCGCTGATCATGGCGCCGGTGTTGAATCTGCTGGCGCAGGCGTATGGCATCGGCGCACCAACCGCCGCGCATCCGAATGCATTGCCGGCACCGCAGGCGACACTGATCGCTTCGGTTGTGCGCGGCATCTTCGGTGGCGCGCTGCCGTGGATGACGATCGCGATCGGTGCCGCCATCGGTGCGACGATCATTGCGATTGACGAGACGCTGAAGCGACGTGGCGCCAAATTCCGCACGCCGGTGCTGGCTTGCGCGGTCGGCATCTACCTGCCGCTGGAAATGACCGTGCCGATCTTCCTCGGTGGTCTGATTACCTGGTTCGTCGAGCGGAAACTGAAGGTCCGCGACGACGAGACGCGTGAACGCGTGCACCAGAAGGGCGTGCTGTTCTCGGCCGGCCTGATCACCGGCGAAGCCTTGATGGGCATCATCATCGCGGTGCCAATCGTTGTCTCCGGTCGCGGCGATGTGCTCGCCTTGCCCGAGCAGTATCAAGCCGGACAGTGGCTGGGTCTGCTGTTCGTGTTCACCGTTGCGTATCTGCTCTATCGCACCGTGACGCGCCAACAACTCTCTACTGTGGCCCCGGAAAACTCTCCACATACTTAATGGTGAAGTCGGGAAAGCTGTCGACCATCTGGATCTTGTGGTCGGGGAAGGATTCGACGATTTGCCAGCGGCCGGGCTTGTCGGGAAAGCTCTCGACGACTTGCACATGCAGGTCGGCGAAGCTGTCGACGACCTTGACCTTGTAGTCGGGAAACGAGGTCACGAACTGGATGCGGCCGTAGATCGCGGCGACATCGGGTTTGTTGTCGGCGAGGGTAGTCGGCGCGACGGCCATCAGAAGCAACAGGCTGCGAATGAACATTGTTGCGACTCCGCTGCGGATTCATCCTCTCCCTTGCCACTCTCCCGTCAAGGGAGAGTGGCAAGACTCATGGCGATCGAAGGTTACTCCGCGACCACCGCCACAGGAGTCGCTTCACCGCTCAGCGTTTGTGCGCGATTCACCAGATCGATGAATTCGCGCTGGTAGCCGAAGCGGTCTTCATTGCGCGCGGCCGTGGCGAGCTTGCTGATCGCGGCCAGATCGAAAGTTCCCAGATGCTCGCCACCGCGCAGCCGGTCGGCGAACGCGGCGACCGCAGCGGCAAATTGCAATCGCGGGCTGGCGGCCTTGCGCACTTCACTGGCGAGGATCGGGCTGTCGATCAACTTGCTGACCTCGGCATCCGGCTGCTTGTAGCGCAATTTCAGATGCGCGAGTTCGGCACCACGACCGGGCTTCGCCTCCGCCTTGCCATAACGCAACGGATCGCTCTGTTCGCCGCCGCTGCCCACGAGCGCCAACTCGTAGATCGCGGTGACGTCGTGGCCGGCGCCGATTTCACCAGCGTCGATCTGGTCGTTGTTGAAATCCTCGCGCGCCAACATGCGGTTCGAGTAGCCGATCAATCGATATTCCGCGACTTGTTGCGGATTGAACTCGACCTGGATCTTCACGTCCTTGGCAATCGTGAACAGGGTCGAGCTCATCTCCTCGACCAGCACCTTGTGGCCCTCGTTCAAGGTGTCGATATAGGCGTGGTTGCCATTGCCAATGTCGGCCAGTTGCTCGGACAGTTCGTCGTTGTAGTTGTCCTGTCCGAAGCCGAGCGTGGTCAGCGATACACCGCCCTTGCGCTTCTCGGCCACGATTGTCTTCAACGCTTCGGTGTCGACGGTGCCGACATTGAAATCGCCATCGGTCGCCAGGATCACGCGGTTCACGCCGTTCTTGATGAAAGCCTGTTGCGCCGTCGCGTAAGCGAGCTCGATACCCGCGCCACCATTGGTCGAGCCACCCGCGGCGAGCTGATCCAGCGCCGCAAGAATCGTGGCGTGATCGGCACCCGAGGTGGGCGGCAACACCAGCCCGGCGGAACCGGCATACACGACGATGCTGATGCGGTCCTGCGCTCGCAGCTTCGGCACCATCTGCTTGAAGCTCTGTTTCAGCAGTTCGATCTTGTCCGGCGATGCCATCGAGCCGGAGCTGTCGATCAGGAACACCAGATTCGCCGCCGGAATTTCCGCGGCTGCGATCTCGTAGCCCTTGATGCCGACCAGGAACAGATGACGCTTCGCATTCCAGGGTGCTGGTGCGATTTCGGTGTGCACGGCAAACGGCGTCGTGCGCGAAGTTGGCGCGGTGTAGGCGTAATCGAAGTAGTTGATGAATTCTTCGGCGCGCACGGCATCGGCCGGCGGCAACTGACCCTGGTTCAACATGCGTCGCACATTGCTGTAGCTGCCGGTATCGACGTCGATGCTGAAGGTCGAGACAGGCTGCTCGGCGACGCGCATCACGCCATTGTCCTTGTCGGTGGCGTAGTTCTCGGTATTGAACGGGCTCACAAGTGTCGGGTTCGGCGTCGGCATGGGCATCGGCGAAACGGCCACGGCGCCAGCGGCCGTACTGATCTGCGCGCTGGCCTCCTTCGGTGCCTCGCGTGACGGCGGCGGCGGCGGCGGCGGCTCAAGCTGCGTGATCTCGATCGCTTCCAGTTGGTTGGCTTCGGCCAGCTTGCGTTCGTCACGCAGGTTCTGTCTACGCCCTTCATTCTCGGTCTTGGCAAGCACGGCTGCATCGTCCTTGCCCACTTGCGCTTCCGGTCGCTGTTCAGCGGTCTCGCGCATGGAACACGCACTCATTCCGATCATCAAACCTGCAGTGATCGCCAAAACCAGATTCTTTCGCATCAACATGGCCGAACTCCTGTTTGTTGGGGGCAGGGCATGCAACGCGACGCCCACGGATTCGGGGTTCGGGAATTTTCTTGCGCGCTTGTCTGGACTGGACTACACAAGGCCCATGGCGCAATTCCCGAGCACGCAGTGGAGCCTGATCCGACGCAGCGGCGAGACGCCGTCGCAACGGCACACCGCGTTCGGTGAACTCGCGCTGGCTTATCGCAAAGCCATCCTCACGTTCTTTCGCGCACGACTCACGGCGACGGATGCCGAAGACGCCACGCAGTCGTTCCTGACCGCAAGTTTCGAACACGCCTGGTGGGCGCGTGCCGATGCGGAAGTCGGCAGTTTCCGCAGCTTTCTGCTGATGCTGCTGCACCGTCATCTCGGTCATCTGCGCGACGCCGCGAGACCGCCGGGCGAGGATGCCAACGCAATCGATGCGCTGGCCGATCCGGCGCCGTCGGCCGAACTGCAGTTCGACACGCGCTTTGCACTGATCCTGACGTCGCGCGCGATCGACACGCTGCGCACACGTTATCGCGAGCGCGAGCGCGGCGGACTGTTCGAGCAGCTGTTGCCGCTGATGAGCGCACCACCAGAACACGGCGAACTGAAACGCAGCGCCGAGTGCATGCAGATGCCGGCGAATACACTGACGATCGAATTGCGACGCCTGCGCGCAAGATTGCGCGAACAACTGCGTGTCGAGCTGATGAACCTCTGCGCCGATCAAGCGAGTTTCGAATCGGAATGGATGACGCTGCAGCAGGTGCTCGGCGGCAGCTGAACTGTCACTTTTGCCACGCGCGACGTAGTGCTGTCTTCGAACCTAGGGAAATTCGCATGCATACGCCGAATATCGACCCCACCCGCAGCGCCGGCAACCCTTCCGACTCGATCCTGATGACGCTGGCGCGAGCCGC
>JAYUXS010000212.1:0-20314 GCA_043752845.1 Lysobacterales bacterium
ACCGACTGGGCGAGCGGCTGGAGCATGGACCTCACGCTCGACTGATCACGCTTGATTGACGCCGGGCATTCACAAGGAAGTACGACGCAGGGCCGGGCAACCGGCCCTGTTTTTTTGCTGCGCTTAACGCGAGGCCGCTATCCTGCGGCGCTTGATGGATTGCTGGTAGAAAAGATGCTTGAGCTTGTTGGATTTCTGGCCCTTGGCCTGTTGCTGGTCACGCTCGGTGCCGACTCGTTCTTGAAAGGTGCGTCGGGTATCGCGCAGGGCCGCGGGGTGGGTGGATTTGCAGCCGGCTACTCGCTGGTCGCGGTCGGTGCCGCGGTGCCGGAACTGGCGATTGCGACCGCCGCCGTGGCGACCGGTCATGGCGCGCTTGCCATCGGCACGGTGATCGGTGCTTGCATCGCGAATCTCGGCCTGATCATCGGCGTATCGGCCCTGGTCAAGCCGCTCTCCACCGGTTTCCGATTGATCGGCATCGCGTTGCCGGTGTTGATCGGCAGCGCGCTGGCGCTGATGGCAATGAGCCACAACGGCACCATCGGCTACTTCGACGGCGCCGCATTGTTGCTGGCGGCGGCGGGATTCGGCTGGTGGATCCAGCGCGACTCGGTGCAGGAGACGGAGTCGGTGCGCAAGGAGCTTGCGTATGCAGCGAACACGCAAACCGAAATTCTGCGTAACAGCCTACGCATCGTCGTCGGTCTGGCCATGCTCGGCTATGGCGCCTGGCGCGCGGTGTCGGCCACCGTCGAATTGACGCCCGTGCTTGGCATGAGCGAATTGTGGATGGGGATGACCGTACTCGCGTTCGGCGCGGTATTGCCTGAACTCGCGACCGCCGTCGTCGCCGCAGCGCGTGGCCATGGCAATGTTGTGGTCGGCTCGGCGATCGCCTCGAGCGTGGTCAATCTGCTGCTGGTGATCGGCCTGCTCGCGCTGTGGCGACCGATCGCGATGCCGGCGTCGCTGCTGCATGTGGAAATTCCGGCAATGCTCGCATTCGCGGTCGCGTTCTATCCGATGATTCGCGGTGACGCGGTGGTCTCGCGGCGCGAAGGCTTGTTCCTTGTGCTCGCCTTCTGCGGCTGGATGGCGTGGTTGATCGTGCCGCGGTTTTAAGTCAGTTTCTCGGCGATCACCGCCAGAAGAAGGCGATACACACGCCCGACAGCACTGCCACGCCGATCAAATCGAGTACTGCGCCTTCGCGCATCATGCGCCGCAGCGGCACGTGTCCGGTGCCATAGGCGACGAGATTCGGTGCAGTCGCCACCGGCAACATGAAGCCGCAGCTTGCCGCCAGTACCGCAGGCACCATCAGTAAGGCAGGGTCGAGTCCGGTCGCGCTCGCCGTGGCGGCAAGGATCGGCATCAGCAACACGGCGGTCGCCGTATTGCTGGCGATCTCGGACAGCGCGGTGACGCCCAGGCAGACACCGATGATCAGCACCCACGGCGGAAGATCGCTCAGCGCGCCGAGCGCACCGGCGAGTCGATCGCCAAGCCCGCTGGTCGAGAACGCGGTGGCGAGCGCGATGCCGCCAGCGAACAGCACCAGCGCCGACCAAGGCACGCGTTCGGCGGTTTGCCAGTCGAGCAGGGCACCATCTTTGCCGTCGGGAACAACCGCCATCAACAACACACCGGCCAGCGCGATGCTGGCGTCATTGACGGCGGTCAATCCAGTCAGCTTCGTCCACCCGCCGAACGGTTCGCTGCGAAAGATCCAGGCGCAGACGATCAGCGCAAAGACCATCAGTACGCGACGCTCCGCCGGCTGCCACGGGCCAAGCTGCGGTACGCTCGCGGCGGGTGATCCCTTCAGGCCGCGACCCAGCCATAGCGCCAGTATCGGCAGCATGATCAGGACGATGGGTATGCCGAATTGCATCCACTCCAGAAAGCCCATGCGCTTGCCGGTGGTCTGCTCATAGACCTGCATGAACACAAGATTCGGCGGCGTGCCGATCGGTGTACCCCAGCCGCCGACGCTGGCGGCATAGGCGATGCCGAGCACCAGCGGCACGCGCAGACGTTCGTCGCGGTAGTCGGTCAGCACTGCCATCGCCACCGGCAGCATCATCAAGGTGGCCGCGGTATTGCTGATCCACATGCTGATGAAGCCGGTCGCGAACACGAAGCCCCAGAGCAGGTGCCGACCGCTATGGCCGCCGAATGCACGCACCATGCCGAGCGCAAGACGACGATGCGCCTGATTGCGTTCCAGCGCTGCGGCCATCATGAAGCCACCCATCAACAGCAGGATCAATTCGTTGCCGAAGGCTTCGGCCACCTGCTTCGGCGTGATCACGCCCGCCATCGGCAGCAGGCTGAGCGGGATGAGTGCGGTAAACGCCGCGGGCACCGGTTCGAACAGCCACCAAAGTGCGATCCAGACCAGGCAGCCAAGCGTGATCGCAAGCGCCGGGGTTTCACCCGCCGAGTGCACGGCGAGCGCGACCAATGTCGCCAGCAGCGGCGCGCCGACCAGCAACAGGCTGCGCATCCGTGGTGACAAAACGGGGCTCTCTTCGTTCATGGAAAGGCCAACTCGGTCATGGTTTCAAATGGGCATCCGGGCGCTTACTGGCGACCTTGGACGCGATCGCTATACTGACTCAGGCCGCCCGTCGGCGGCGAGGACTAGACGCATCATGCTGACGGCAATACTCGCAGGCACCACGGTTCTGGCCCTCGCAGCGGCTGCGTACTTCTATTTCGGCGTGCGGAAGTCGCGTGGCGACTTGAGCAAGAACGAAGAAAATTCGAAGAAGCGCGAGGCTTCTCAGGCGCAGGTCATCCACACCACCAAGCTCGCGTCGCTCGGGCAAATGGTGGCCGGCGTCGCGCACGAGATCAACACGCCGCTCGGCTTCGTAAAGAGCAATGTCGAGGTGGTGAGCGACCTGCTCAGCGAATACGAAGCAGCCGTCACCAAGGTGATGACCGGCGTCGACCTGATGCTGACGCTCGATGCGTCGATGGTCGATCGCGCCAAGAGCGCGATCCAGAAGGCGCGTATTGAACTGGCCCGCGCTACCTCCTTGCATGAAGCGCGCGAATTGCTCACCGACTCGGCCGAAGGGCTGAAGCAGATGAGTTCGCTGGTGCTGAATCTGAAGGGGTTCGCCCGCGTCGACCGCGACGGCATGGACACGATCGACCTGAACGACAGCGTGCGCAGCGCCCTGACCATTGCCGGTCACCAGCTGCGCGATCGCATCACCGTCGTGCAGGAACTCGGCGATCTGCCGAAAGTGAAGTGCATGCCTTCGCAGATCAATCAGGTGTTCCTGAACATGATCACCAATGCCTCGCAGGCGATGGGCGACGAGGGCACGCTGACGATCCGCTCGGTGGCCAAGCCGAACTTCGTCGAAGTCAGCTTCGAGGACACCGGCAGCGGCATCCCCGATGATGTGCTGCCGAAGATCTTCGATCCGTTTTTCACCACCAAACCTGTGGGCGAAGGCACCGGGCTCGGGCTCTCGATCGTGCACAAGATCATCCAGGGCCATGGTGGCGCGATCCGCGTCAAATCCCAGGTCGGGAAGGGCACGACTTTCTTTGTCGAACTTCCGCTCGCTCCCAAGGCGACGGCGAAGGCCGCATAGGAGCTGCCAACATGGACGATATTTTCGTGGCCACACCCCTGCGTCTGCTGTGCATCGACGACGAGCCGCGCATCACGCGCGCGCTCAAGGCATTGTTCCGTGATTGCGACGTGCAACTGTGCAACGACCCGCGGCAGGCGATGGCGATGGCCACGCAGTTCGACCCGGATGTGGTGATCTGCGACCAGCGCATGCCGCAGATGCAAGGCGTCGATGTGTTGCGTGAACTCAAGACCGGCGCGCCGCGCACCATGCGCATCCTGCTGACCGGCTATGCCGACCTCAAGGCGGTGCTCGGCTCGGTGAACGAAGGCGAGGTGTTCCGCTACGTCAACAAACCCTGGGACAACGCCGACCTGCGCATCCTGGTGTTCGAGGCCGCGCGAATTGCCCGCGAGGCGCCGGTCATCACCGCCGATCCGATCAGCGAGCAGGACGCCGCCGAGGCGCGCAGCCAGGTCGGCGTGCTCGTGCTCGAGGACGATCCGGTCACCCAGCAGCGTCTGCGCGAAATCCTGCAGTCGCATTACCAGGTGCGTTTCGCCAACACCGCCGAGCGCGCGCTGCAGATCCTCGAACAGCATGAAACCGGTGTTGTCATTTCCGAGACCGAGACCAGCGCCGGCGATCTCACTGGACTGCTCAAGGCCTTGAAGGTGCATCACCCGCACATCGCGACCGTGGTCATCACCGAACGTGCGAACGCGCAACTGGCGATGGAGTTGATCAATGAGGGCCAGGTCTATCGCATGCTGATCAAGCCGGTACGCATGGGCTCGTGCCGCTTGAGCGTGGATTCTGCGATCAGTCGTTACTGGAAGCTCAAGCGCAATCCGCGTGCCATCCAGCGCTTTGCGCTCGCGTCAGCAGCCGCCGTGCCGCAGACCGGGCCGATGGTGCAGGACTCGCTGATGGCGCGTATCCGCAATTTACCCTCACGCATCGTGCAACTCGTCCGCTTCAATGCCTGAAAGCGCAATGTTGCCGCTGGTGCTCGGGGCCAGCGGACAAGTCGGGTATTTCCTCCTTCAACAGCTTGGACCGGACGTTGTCGCATCTTCGCGATGCGTGCCCACGTGGGCCGGATCTGCGGCTGCGCGCTGGCAACAGCGTGATCTCTGGGCCGATGTCTGGCCGAGCCCAAGCCATGAACTGATCAGCGCCGGGCCGCTGGATGGTTGCGCCGCCTGGTTGCATCGCAGTGGACCGGGCACACTGCGTCGCATCGTGGCGCTGAGTTCAATGAGCGCCGAGCACAAGATGATTTCTCCATCAGTTGCCGAACGCGCAGTCGCCGCAGCGCTGCGCGCAAGCGAGCAGCGGCTCGCCGAATTCGCGCAACGCCACGGCATCGGCTTGACCATCCTGCGACCGACATTGATTTGGGGCGTTGGTCTCGATCACAGCCTCACGCCCTACGCGCAACGTGCCGCGCGTCGCGGATACGCGTGGATTCCGGGGGGTGCCTGCGGTCTGCGCCAGCCGGTGCATGCGCAGGATCTCGCGCGACTTGCCATCGCATTGCTGCGGCGAGCGCCGCCGCTTGATCACTGCTTCGAAGTGGGCGGCGGCGAACGGCTGCCGTTGGCGACGATGTTGCGGCGCGTAGTCCAGTCGCTGTCTGCGCGCGTGATCACCTTGCCATTGCCGGCACCGGCGTTGCGCGGTATCGCGGGCATCGCGTTGCGTTGTGGCTTCGAGCGCGCTGCCGCGGGCGTGCGTGCGGTTGAGCATCAGTGTGCGGACAGTGACGCCTTGTGGCGCAGCGTCGACATCACGCCGCGCGGATTTGCTCCAGACGCGTCGAGTTGGCAACCACCGAACGCAAATTGAGCGACTGCGCCACCAGATACAGCGGTCGATGCTTGCTCTCGTTGTAGATGCGGCCGAGGTATTCGCCGATCACTCCGAGTGCGACCAGTTGCACGCCGCCGAGAAACAGCATCACCGTCATCAGGCTTGGATAACCGCGTACGGCTTCGCCGTAGAGCAGGGTTTTGGCGATGATCAGCGAGCCATAGCCGAACGCGACGGCCGCCGTGGCCAGCCCGAGATAGGTGGCGATACGCAACGGCGCGGTCGAAAATGAGGTGATGCCCTCGAGTGCGAAATTCCACAGCTTCCAGAAACTGAACTTGCTGCGACCGGCCACACGCGGCGCGCGGTGGTAGGGCACTGCCACTTGCTTGAAACCGACCCAGCCAAACAGCCCCTTCATGAAGCGATGGCGCTCGCGCAGTTGCCGCAGCGCTTCGACCGCCGGTCGCGACAACAGTCGGAAATCACCGGTATCGCGCGGGATCGGTGTGTCGCTCATGCGGTCGATGAGGCGATAGAACGTCGCTGCGGTCAGCCGCTTCAACCAGGACTCGCCGGCACGCGACGCGCGCACGCCATAGACCATGTCCGCGCCCTGTTCGTAGTGCTTCCAGAACTCGGGAATGACCTCGGGCGGATCTTGCAGATCGGCATCGATGATCACCACCGCGTCGGCATCGGCATGATCGAGACCGGCGGTCATCGCTGCTTCCTTGCCGAAGTTGCGCGCCAGTCGCAGCACGCTGATACGCGCATCATTGTTTGCGATCCGTGCGAGGTCTGCAGCAGTCGCGTCGGTGCTGCCGTCGTCGACAAAGAGGATCCGAATATCGGCCGGAACATGCGCCAGTGCCGCATCGAGCCGACCGACCAGTTGCGTGATGGCCAAGGCTTCGTTGAACATCGGCACGATGATGCACAGCGTCGCGCGTGCAGATCCATCGGATGGCTGTTGCGTCATGGCATGCGTTCCATACGTGCTGCGCCGCAGCAGAAAATGAATGTGAGAATTGCGTTGCAATCGGTTGAACGCACTACCTATGATAGCTACGCGCGTTCGAAGCGCTCCCGATTTCATCAGACGAAGGAAGCAAGCATGCAGGCCCGACTCCTTTTGGCGACTGCCCTGTCGTCCGTTCTGCTCGCCGCGTGCAGCAGCAGCAGCAACAGCCCGCGCGCGGTGGACGCACCCGTATCGCGTAATGACGATGGTTCGGTGGTCACCGGCGTGATCGCCGCAGTGTTCAACCCGACGATCGGCGCCGTGCCGTTCCCGACCGATCTCGCGTTCTCCGGAACCCGCGACCTGACGTTGAACGCCTCATTGCCGCTGCCGGCCGATCCGACCAATGCCGCCAATGGCCCGGTGGTCGCGATCAACCAGCTCGACGGCTGGTCGACGGTCGCGCCCTGGCGCTTCAACCTGTCGGTACCGCCGCGCGCCAACACGCTGGTCGCCGGTCAATCCATCCGCATGTTCAAGGTGACGATCAATCCGGCGACGCGCGCGGTGTTGAGTGTGCAGCGCGAACTGGCCGCAGGTACCGAATTCGTCGTCGCGCAGGCGCCGTCGGATGCCACCGGGCGCACCATCGCTCTGGTGCTGACCAAACCGCTGGAGCAGCTCAGCTCGTACATGGCCGTTGTCACCGATGACGTCAAGGACGTCCGCGGTAACGACGCCACGCCGGACACGACCTACTTTCTGACGCAACGCACCAGTCCGCTGATCACACCCGTCAGTCTCACCGGCAGTCCAAATTGCCCGACCCAAGCGCAGTCGACCGATCCCCTGCTGCCCGTCGCCAGTGCTTGTGCGCTGGAGCCCTTGCGCCGGATCACCAACTCGCATGAAGCGGCGGCGGCCACGCAGGGCATCGCCCGCAGTGAAATCGTGCTGACCTGGACGGCGACGACGCAGAGCATCACGCCGGTGCTGTCGGCGACGCGTTCGATCACCACCGCCAGCGCCGCCACTTTGGTTCGTTCTGGTCTGACGATCGCGGCTGCAGGTTTGCCGCCGATCGCGGACATCATCGTTGGCGTCATGCCGGTGAAGTACTACCTGAATGCGCCGACCTCGCCGACCTCGGTACTGCCGCTGATCGGTGGTTGGGCTGCGGCGGCTGGTGCCTATACGCCACCGTTCAACGCGTTGGGTCTCGATCCGACATCGACCAACCTGACCTATGCCAATCCGATTCCGGTGGCCAAGTCGACCCAGGTCATTCCGGTATTGGCCACGGTACCGAATGCCGCATCGGGTCGTGCCAAGCCCGCGGCCGGTTGGCCGGTCGTGATCTTCCAGCACGGCATTACCGGCAATAGGTCCAACGCCCTGGGCATCTCGGCAGCGCTGGCCTCGCAGGGTTTCGCGATCGTCTCGATCGATCAACCGCTGCACGGCATCTTCCCGACTGACCCCGGTATTGGCGCGTTCTATATCGAGAACACGCCGTTCGGCGCTGTTGCGAGTGAACGTCATTTCGATCTCGATGCGGTCAACAATGCCACTGGACGTCCGCCGAGTGACGGCGTCGTTGAAACTTCGGGTTACCACACCATCAATCTCGGCAGCCTGATCACCTCGCGCGACAATCTGCGTCAAGCCGTCGCCGACCTGTTCACGCTGGCCAAGACCATTCCGACGATGTCGTTTGATGGCGATGCGACGCCGGATTTCGACGGATCGCGCATCTTCTTCGTCGGCCAGTCGCTCGGCGCGATGGTCGGTCTGAATTTCATCACGCTGGAGCCCACGGTTTCGACGGCGGTTCTGTCGGCGCCCGGCGGCGGCATTGCGCAGCTGCTCAACGGTTCGGCGACCTTCGGGCCGCGCATCCGAGGCGGTCTCGCGGCATCGGGCATCAACGCCGGCACGCCGAGCTTCGACCAGTTCCTGGGCGCCGCTCAACAGGTGATGGACTCGGCTGATCCAATCAACTTCGCGGCTGCTTCGATTGCTTCGGGTGACAAAATCCTGCTGCATGAAGTCGTCGGTGGCGGCGCCAATTTGCCAGATCAGGTGATTCCGAACAGCGTCGCGGGCGCGCCACTCTCGGGCACAGAACCGCTGATTCGCGCGCTCGGACTGACCACCATCACGGCGACGACGCAAGCGGCCGCCATTCGCGGTGCGGTGCGCTTTATCGCCGGCGATCACAGCTCGTTGCTGAGCCCGGCATCTTCGCTCGCGACCACCGTGGAAATGCAAAGCCAGATGGCCAGCATGATCGTCAGTAACGGCCAAGCCGTTGTCGTGACGAACACTGCCGTGATCCGAACCCAGTAAGTCGACGCAGAAGCGGAGAGAAATTCCATGAACAAACTCAATGCCAAGCACGACGCCAGCGCCACGCGCATGAGCGTTCGTCGTCGTACGCTGGGAACCGCGATCTCGCTGGCGCTTGCCAGCATCGTCGCGGCGCCGGTGCAAGCCATCGAATTCTCCAGTGGTGATTGGAGCGGAACGGTTGATACCACGCTGTCCTACGGCGCCTCGGTGCGCCTGCAGGAGCGCGATCCCGAATTGATCGGTCTTGCCAACATCAACCCATTGGTCGGGACGACGCCGATCACCGATCAGATCAACGCGCCGGGCCGGTTTTCGGTGAACTCGGATGATGGCAATCTGAATTATGACGATGGCGACCTGTTCTCGAACGCGTTCAAGATCAATACCGAATTGAGCGTGAACTACAAGGAAAACTGGGGCGGCTTTGCGCGCGTCAGCTATTTCTACGACTGGGAAAATGCCGATCGCGCGTCGCTCTCCGAAGAAGCGCGCGACAAGGTCGGCACCCGCCTGACCCTGCTCGACGCCTTCATCTTCCACAACTTCAATGTCGGTGAAGCGGAAGGCTCGGTGCGCCTCGGTCGCCAGGCGGTGAGTTGGGGCGAGAGCACCTTCATCCAGAACGGCATCAACATCATCAATCCGGTCGACGTCTCGAAGCTGCGCGTTGCCGGTGCCGAACTGAAAGATGCGTTCCTGCCGGTGGACATGCTCCAGGGCTCGTTCTCGATCAACGAGAACCTGTCGGTGGAAGCGCTTTACCTGTTCGAGTTTGAACAGACCGAGCCGGATCCGGCCGGCACCTACTTCAGCACCAACGACTTCGGCACGCTCGGCGGTGAATTCGTGATGCTCGGCTTCGGCCGCGCCAACGAGCCCGCGAACTTCGCCAACTGCCCGGACGTGCTGGCGTTCTCGACCAACCCGCTCGAACGGGCTTCGTGCTCGGCTGCGGTCGCCCGCTTGCCGGACGACTACGCCGACGATCAGGGCCAGTTCGGCGTCGCGGTTCGCTACTTCTCGCCGGCCCTGAATGACACCGAGTTCGGTCTGTATTTCATGAACTATCACAGCCGACTGCCGATGCTATCCGGTTACGCGGTGACGACTCAGGCAGCAGCTTCCGGCCGCTACCTGGTCGAATATCCGGAAGACATCCGCATGTACGGCGTCAGTTTCAATACCCTGCTGCCTGCCGGCATCGCATTGCAGGGCGAGGTGTCCTACCGCGACAACATGCCGCTGCAGTTTGACGACGTGGAACTCCTGTTCGCCGCGCTCAGCCCGCTGAATGCATTCATCGCGGCACCAGGTAGCCGCTTCATCAACCAACTCGGCAACTACGGTCCCGGTGATTACATCCGTGGTTGGGAACGGCACGAAGTCGGGCAGTTCCAGTTCACGCTGACCAAGGCCTTCGGACCCGGCAATTGGCTTGGCGCGCAGCAGATCGCTACGGTCGCCGAATTCGGCGCCACCGAAGTCTGGGATCTGCCATCACAGGACGTATTGCGCTACCAGGGTGATGGTACCGATACCGCTTGCGGTGGCGACCTCCTGAATGGCGGTCGTTTGCAGAATCCGGTGTCGCAGTGCGACGGGTTCCCGACGCGGTTCTCGTGGGGCTATCGCCTCGCGGCCCGTGCTGATTACAACAACGTGTTCGGGTCGGCCTTCAACATGTCGCCGCGTGTCGCCTTCAATCACGACGTCAATGGCATTACCCCAGGTCCTGGCGGCAACTTCCTCGAGGGCCGCAAGTCGGTCACCGTGGGCGTCGAAGCCACGTATCTGAGCCAGTGGGCAGCGGACTTGAGCTTCACCGAGTTTCGCGGTGCTGGCGGACTGAACCAGATTCATGACCGCGATTTCGCGTCGGTCACCATCAAATACTCGTTCTGACGGAGGGACCTCCCATGCCTAAGATTCGAAATGGTTTGCTGGCTGCAGCGACGGCCTTGGCGTTCGCAGGAGCAGTGCAGGCGGGTGTTACCGCAGAACAGGCGGCGCGACTGGGCAAGGATTTGACGCCAGTCGGTGCCGAAATGGCGGCAAACAAGGACGGTACGATTCCCGCTTGGACAGGTGGCATCACACGTCCACCCGTGGGCTATCGCGCGGCGTCCTTTCACCTCGATCCGTTCGCAGCCGACAAACCGCTGTTCGCGATTACGCCGCAGAACTACAAGGACTACTCGAACAAGCTGACGCCTGGTCAGGCGGCGATGTTCGAGAAGTACAAGACGTTCAAGATGAACATTTACCCGACGCGGCGCTCGGCATCGTTCTCGCAGGAGGTGTATGCGGCAACCAAGGCCAATGCCACCACCGCAAAGCTGGTTGGCAACGGTGAGGGCGTGCAGGGCGCGAGCCTCGGCTTCCCGTTCCCGGTTCCGCAAAACGGCTACGAGCCGATCTGGAACCACAAACTGAAATACAAGAGCACAGGCGGTCAGCGTTATGCCAACCAGGTTGCGCCCACCGCAACCGGCGCCTACACGCCGATCCGCATCAAGGAAGAATTCCTGGGTTTGTACTACCGCAAGGGTGCAACCACGGAGAACATCAACAACATCCTGCTGTACTTCTTCCAGGAAGTGGTGTCGCCGGCGCGCTTGGCCGGCAATGTGTTGCTCGTGCATGAAACCTTGAACGCCAGCGCACAGCCGCGTCAGGCCTGGATCTACAACCCGGGACAACGCCGCGTGCGCCGCGCCCCGAACGTGGCCTATGACAATCCCGGCACCGCCACCGACGGTCTGCGTACCAACGACATGACCGACATGTTCAACGGCGCGCTCGACCGCTTCGACTGGAAGCTTGTGGGCAAGAAGGACATGTTTGTCCCGTACAACTCTTACAAGGCACACAGCAATAATGCCAAGCTCAAGGATCTGGTGCGGCCGGGCCATTTGAATCCCGATTACCTGCGCTACGAGTTGCATCGCGTCTGGGTCGTGGATGCCACGCTGAAGAAAGGCATGCGCCATATCAACAGCCGCCGCACCTTCTATCTGGACGAAGACAGCTACCAGATTCTGGCGACGGATCATTACGACGGCCGTGGTCGTTTGTGGCGCTACTCGGAAGCGCCGTCGATCAACTACTACGAAGTGCCGACGTTCTGGGCGACCATCGAAACCCATCACGACCTGCAGTCAGGCCGTTATATCTCCGGCTTGCTCGACAACGAAGAGCAGACGACGGTCGACTTCGGTTTCCGTAGCGCCCCGGAAAACTTCTCGCCGCAATCACTGCGTCAGCGCGGCATTCGCTGAAGGAGTGGCTCGGCGCTCGGCTGGGGCCGACCGTTCCGGAATCGGGGCGGTCGGCCTTTCGTTTTTCAGCACTTCAAATTCCAGGGCTCATCGATGAAACAGACCTCGTTTCGCGCCACTGCCTGTGCCGCAGGCTTGATCGCCATTGCCACGGTGTTCCATGTTCAGGCGCGGGCCTTGGCGACCAAACCCGAGCCCGGCGTGCCGGCTGCCGACGATCCGTCGGTGCTGGTCGCCGAGATCAAGCCACGCGCGCTGAGCTCGCTGATGCTCGATATCGTTGATGCCGGCGATCGCGCAGTTGCCGTCGGCGAGCGCGGCCACATTCTGGTCAGCGAAACGCGTCGAGACGGCTGGCGGCAAATCGAGAACGTGCCGACGCGATCCAACCTGACCGCCGTGACCGCGATCGACGGACGTCTCTATGCCGTAGGCCATGACAGCGTCGTGCTGCGCTCCGACGATGGTGGACTGACCTGGGCTCGCAAGCGCGTCGTCCTGTTCAGCCGTGACATTCCCGACCCGAGAAACGGCGGGCCATTGCTCGATGTCATGTTCACCGACAAGGACAACGGTTATGCGGTCGGCGCTTACGCGACGCTGCTGCGCACGACCGATGGTGGCGAGACCTGGAACTTCGTTGACGTACTCAGTCGCGGCGATACCTCGCCGGCGCCGGAGTCGGTTGACGACACTGCGACGCCGACCGAAAGCGAAGACAGCTGGAACTTCGACTCTGCAGCACTCGATCTCGACGAAGAGACCGACCCGCATCTGAATGCCATCACCCGCACCGGCAACGGCAATCTGTTCATCGTCGCCGAGCGTGGTGCCGCGTTTCGTTCGATTGACGGGGGCACGACTTGGGAACGCATCCAGCTGCCCTACGAAGGATCAATGTTCGGTGTCATCGGTGGTCCCGGTGATCGGGTTGTCTGCTTCGGGCTGCGTGGCAATGTCTACGAATCCGGAGACCTCGGCAGCACTTGGGAGAAACGCGACACCGGCACTGATCTCAGCCTGATGGGCGGCGCGGTGGGCAGTGATGGCTCGACCGTACTGGTCGGCGGCAACGGCATCGTGCTGTCGCGAAGCAGTGACAGCGCAGCCTTCGTGATGCACACCCATCCAAACGGCACCGTGTTGTCGTCGGTGCTGGTGCTTGGCGTGGGCGAGTACACCGTCGTCGGCGAGTCCGGCATCAGCTTTTATCAACCCTGAGCCGTAACGGAGACACGCAATGATCGGTAGCAGCAATCAAGGCGCTTTCGGCCGGGCACTGGAATCCTTCGTCTTCGGCAACCGCATGCTGGTGCTCGCGCTGTTCGCGATCGTCACCGCCGTGATGTTGTTCTTTGCCGCGCAACTACGCGTCGATGCCGGATTCAAGAAGCAGATCCCGCTTGATCACGAGTTCATGAAGACTTTTCTCGACTACGAAGTCGAGTTCGGCGGCGCCAACCGCGTGCTCGTCGCGGTCATGGACAAGAACGGCAACATGTTCAACAAGTCGTTCATGCAGACGATGGAGAACGTGACCAACGACGTCATCGGCCTGGAGGAAGTCGACGACGCCCGCGTACGTTCGATCTTTACGCCCAATGTGCGTTTCGTGGAGGTGGTTGAAGACGGATTCGCCGGCGGCAATGTCATTCCGTCATCGTTCACGCCGAACTCGGAGGGCTTCGAGCCCTTGCCCGAGGACTTCGATCGCATCCGTTCGAACATCGTCAAGGCCGGCGTCGTCGGCCGCCTGGTCGCCAAGGATTTTTCCGGCGCCATGGTCTGGGCCGACCTGATTCCGGAAGGCGGCGCCGCCGGTACCAAGCTCGACTACCAGCGCATTGCCAGTCAGTTCGAGGAAATCCGCGGCAAGTACGAAAATGCCAACACCACCGTGCACATCATCGGCTTCGCCAAGATGGTCGGCGACATCGCCGATGGCGCGCGTTCGGTCATCAATTTCTTCCTCCTGACCATCGGCTTCACCTGGCTGCTGCTGTTCCTGTACTCGATGTCCGGCAAGCTCGCGACGCTGACCGTGGTTGCCGCCCTGATCTCGGTGGTGTGGATGCTCGGCGCCCTGCGCCTGCTCGGCTATGGCATCGACCCGATGAACATGTTGACGCCATTCCTCATCTTCGCGATCGCGGTGTCGCATGGCGAGCAGATGATCAACCGCTTCCGCGGCGAAATCTTCTACGGTGGGCTTGAAGACGGCACCATCGAAGAGTTGCGCCAGCGCGAGGCGCAAGCGGTAGGGGCCCTGGAAGCGGCGCGGCGTTCGTTCCGCATGTTGCTGGTGCCGGGCGCGGTCGCCTTGCTGGCGGGGTGTATCGGCTTCGCGACGATCATGTTGATCGACATCCGCATGGTGCGCGAACTCGCCATCACCGCCACCATCGGCGTCGCCCTGACCATGCTCACAGACCTGATCCTGCTGCCGGTGCTGCTCAGCTACACCAAGCTCAACAACCTCGAGAAGAAGCGCGCGTATCGTTTGCGCCAGCTGACCAAGTTCGACGCGATGTGGCGCGTGCTGGCGCGACTCAGCAAGCCGATCCCGGCCCTGATCGTGATCGCCATCGGCACCACCATCTGGTATTTCGCCGAGCGCGAAGGCGACAAGGTGATGGTCGGTGACGCCCAGGAAGGTGTCGCCGAACTGCGTCCGGAAGCGCGATACAACGTCGACGCCAAGACCATCACGCAGAAGTTCGCCCTCGGTGTCGACATCATCAACGTGATCGCCGAAGGCGGGCCCTTCGCCTGCACCGAAAGCCCGAAGGCGATGGCACAGATCGACCGCTTCGCGTGGCACATGAGCAACATCGAAGGCGTGCAACAGGTGATCACCTTGCCGCAGATCGCGAAGGTGATCTACGCCGGCTACAACGAGGGCAACGTGCGCTGGCGCGTGATTCCGCGTGACTCGAATCTGCTGCGACAGAGCCTGCAGGCGATCGAGACCGACTCCGGGTTGATCGACAGTCCGGAGTGCAAGGCGATGCCGGTGCAGATCTTCACCGTCGACCATCGTGCCACCACGATTGATCGCGTGGTCAAGGCGGTCGAGGAATTTCGCACCGTCAACAAGAGCTATGACGTCAACTTCCGCGTGAAGCGTGACAAGGCGGTTGCCGACGCGGCCGCGAAGGGCGAGGAATACCGCACCGACGAAGCGAATCTGCGCCTTGCGACCGGCAATGTCGGTGTCATGGCCGCCATCAACGACAAGGTGCGCGAAGTCGAGCACATGATGTTGTATTTGCTGTATGCCGCCGTCTTCGTGATGTGCCTGTTGAGCTTCCAGTCGCCGCTCGCGGCCTTGTGCATCACCCTGCCGCTGGTGCTGGTGACCGAACTCGGTCACACGCTGATGGTTTCACTTGGCATCGGCATGAAAGTGAACACCTTGACCGTGGTCGCACTCGGCGTCGGCATCGGTGTCGACTACGCGATCTACATCTACGCGCGCATGGCCGAATCGATGCAGTCCGGACGAACGCTGACGGAAGCCTACTTCTCGGCCTTGAAGACCACTGGCATCGCGATCTTCTACACCGCGTTGACCCTGGCGGCAGGCGTTGCGACATGGATCTGGTCCGACCTGAAATTCCAGGCCGACATGGGCGTGATGCTGACCTTCATGTTCGTCGTCAACATGATCGCCGCCATCATCTTCCTGCCCGCCCTTTGCCGCTGGTTGCTGCGGCCGCGCGAAGCGAGCTGATCTTCATCCCGGTGACAAGCAAACGGCCAGTGTGAACTGGCCGTTTTGCCATGGCGCAAAGGCAGTTGGTCGCTTGGACTATTCACACGCGTCCGCGGGCTTCCCCTGTGCGTCAACCTGGTCAAAGTGGGTTGGGACGCGTGGACTAGATCTCGCTCACATCGGTCACCACAATGCGAAATCGGGCGAGGCTGCGCAGCGCAATCGCGAGCACGCCGCCGAGCACCATGGCGCCGCCGATCCAAAGGCGCGGACCCGGGCGATCGCCCCAGAACAGGATGCCAAGCGTGATCGCCACCACCGGCGACAGCAACAGATAGGGCGCGATCTGGGCCACAGGATGCTTCTGCACCAGTTTGAAGAACAGCCCGTGCCCAAGCAGGGACGCGACCAGACCGGCATAGATCGCGCCACCCCAGCCGATAGAGCTTGCATTGCCCAACGCCGACCAAGCACCGGGTTCAGCCAGGCTGCTCCAAACCAGCAATGGCCCGATCCCGATCCACGCCGACCAGCCCTGTTGCGAAAACATGTCGATGCCGGACAAACCGCGCATCAGCACGGTGCCAGCGGCGAGGAACATCGATGACACCAGCATCATGATCAGCGCCTCGGGGCGATCGAGCACGATCGGATCAAAGCCGAGCACGAGGATGCCCGCGAAACTGACCAGCACCGCGAGTGCCGTCCGCCAATCAATGCGCTCGCCGCGCATCAGCCACGCCAGTACGACCGCCATCGGCACATAGCTCTGCATCACGATCGCTGGTGAGGCGAGATCGCCGGCGAGGGTGATCGACCAGAAACTCAGCCCGAAATGCAGCACGACATTGCACAGCGCGATCAGCACCAGCAGGCGCCATTGACTGCGCGGCGGCAGCTTCATGAAGGGCAGCAGTGCGACGCCGAGCACCGCAAGACGCAACGCCGTGAACATCAGTGGCGGCAGTTCGCGCAGTGCCAGCGCCGAGGTCAGGAAATTGCCGCCCCAGGCCACGCAAATCAGCACGATCAGTCCGATCTCGCGGGCACCGAATGGCGCCGGTTGCGTCAAAGCGTGATGCCGGTGAGGCGCGTCAACGCTTCGGCATATCGTTCGCGCGTGCCCGCAATCACGCGCTTCGGCAGGATCGGACCCGGCGCCTTCTTGTTCCAGTGCAGGGTTTCCAGATAGTCGCGCACGAACTGCTTGTCGAAACTCGGTGGACTGATGCCCGGGCGATATTCCGACGCATCCCAGAAGCGCGACGAATCGGGTGTGAGTATTTCGTCCATCACCCGCAGCGTGCCCTGTTCGTCGACGCCGAACTCGAACTTGGTGTCGGCGATGATGATGCCGCGCTGGCGTGCGAAGTCGGCTGCGTGGGCATAAAGCTTCAAGGTCATCGCGCGCACCTGCTCGGCGATAGCGCCGCCGACCTTTGCGACCAGATCGTCGAAGCTGATGTTCTCGTCGTGTTCGCCCGCCGCGGCCTTGGTCGAAGGCGTAAAGATCGGCTCTGCGAGTTGTTCCGCGAGTTGCAAGCCGGTCGGCAAGGTGATGCCGCCGACCTGTCCGGTCGCCTGATAGTCCTTCCATCCGGAACCGATCAGGAACCCGCGGGCAATCGCCTCGACCGGCACCGGCCGCAGTCGTTTCGCGACGACGCTGCGTCGTTCGTATTCGACGACCGGCGCGCCGCGTGGCAGCACATCATGCAGGGCGCGTGCCGATAGATGGTTCGGCATCCAGTCGCCGGTCTGCCGGAACCAGAAATTCGACAATTGGGTAAGGATTTCACCCTTGCCGGGAATCACATCCGGCAAGATCACGTCGAAAGCAGAAAGCCGATCACTGGCGACGATCAGCAGTTCATTGCCCGGAAGCGCATAGACATCGCGCACCTTGCCGCGATGGAGCAGGGTCAGGCCGGGAATCTGGGTCAGGGACATCGGGCGATGAGACACAGGGTCAGCTCCAGGGGCAGGCGCGCATTCTAAGCCGGCGCGATTGCTATCATGCACGCATGAACTGCATTGCCATGGCGTCGCCATCCTGCCAGACGGCGCGCGCGCGCTGCGCCAACCCATGAAGTGGCAGCCAGCCCTTATTGGCGCCATCGTCGGCATCATCTTCACCCGAGCGCGAACACCATGGGGCCCGATCATTGGCGCACTGCTCGGAGCCTTGCTGCTGGAGCGCCTATTTCCACAGTTGCGTGAAAGGCCGGCGCCGAAATTCACCGAGCCGCTGTTCGAGTTGGCAGGCGGCATCGCCCGGGCTGATGGCAACGTTTCCGAGCGCGAGGTGACCGCTACACATGACTGGATGCGTCGCCTGGAATTGGACAAGAAACGCACCGCCGTGGCAGTCGCTGCGTTCGAGCGCGGCCGCGTCGAAGGCTGGCGCTACCCAGCCGCTTGCGACAGCCTGCGTACCTTCACCCACGATGAGCCCGAGCTGCGTCTGGTACTGCTGAAAATGCTGGGTGAAATTGCCGCGATCGATGCACATCCGGCGTCGCAGGCATTGCTTGACGCCATCGCCGAGCGCCTGAACGTCGCCAAGCCGACCTGGGAAAGCTTCCGCGCCGGTAGCGCGAATGCCAAACAAGCGGCAGATTACGCCGAACTCGAACTGACCGAATCGGCCAGCGATGCCGACGTCAAGACCGGTTATCGCAGCCTGATCGCGCGCCATCACCCGGATCGCCTGCCGCCAGAAGCGAGCGCCGCAGCCCGCCGCGCGGCCGGCGAAAAAACCAGCAAATTGAACGCCGCGTACGAGCGCATCCAGCGTGCGCGTGGCATGAACTGATCCAGCGACAAAAATCCCAACGAGACTCTCCATGCGCCAGCCCGCCATCATCGCCCCATCAATCCTGTCCGCAAACTTCGCGCGCCTTGGCACCGAGGTCGACGCGGTGCTCGCGGCCGGTGCCGACTGGGTGCATTTCGATGTCATGGACAACCATTACGTGCCGAACCTGACGATCGGCCCGCTGGTCTGCGAAGCGCTGCGCAAGCACGGTGTGACCGCACCGATCGACGTGCACCTGATGGTGAAGCCGGTCGACCGCATCGTCCCGGATTTCGCACAGGCTGGGGCTACCCTGATCAGCTTTCATCCCGAGGCGAGCGAACACGTCGACCGCACCCTCCAGTTGATCAAGTCGCACGGCTGCAAGGCCGGCCTCGTGTTCAATCCGGCGACACCGCTGCACTACCTCGACCACACGCTCGAACAACTCGATCTGGTCTTGATCATGTCGGTCAATCCCGGCTTCGGCGGCCAGAGTTTCATTCCCGGTGCGCTGGACAAATTGCGTGCAGTGCGCGAACGCATCGATGCCAGCGGCCGCGCCATCCGCCTTGAGGTCGACGGCGGCGTCAAGGCCGACAACATCGGCGCGATCGCCAAAGCCGGTGCCGACACCTTCGTCGCCGGCTCGGCCATCTTCAACGCGCCGAATTACGCGCAGTCCATCGCGGCGATGCGCGCGGCGATTGTTTGAGGCGCTGCCCTGACGCTGGCAATTCCGGGGCAGGGACGCTGGGCACGTTGCGGGCGGGACTTTGCCGCGTAAGCTCGGCGCTCTGACACAGGAAGCACCCATGGCCCGCCAGATCGCGATTGTTGAAGACGAACCCGCCATTCGCGCCAATTACGCTGATGCGCTGCGTCGACTCGGCTTCGAGGTGCAGACCTATGCCTCGCGCCCGGAGGCGAGCAGCGGCTTCGAGATCCGCCTGCCGGATCTGGTGCTGATCGATATCGGACTCGGTGACGAACCCGAAGGTGGTTTCGATCTTTGCCGCGAGCTGCGCCAGAAATCCGCGACGCTGCCGATCATCTTCCTGACTGCGCGCGATTCCGATTTCGACGTGATCTCGGGTCTGCGACTTGGCGCCGACGACTATCTGACCAAGGATGTGTCGCTGCCGCATCTGACGGCGCGCATCAACACCCTGTTCCGACGCGTCGATGCGCTGCGCCGGCCGCAGGGTGCCGAAGCGGTGCTGAAAAACGGCGCGCTCGCGCTGCATCCGGAACGCATGCGCGTGACCTGGAACGACGTCGAAGTACCGCTGACCGTAACCGAGTTCTGGATGGTGCACACGATGGTGCGCCACCCCGGCCACGTGAAATCGCGCGATGCGCTGATGCGCGACGCCCAGGTCGTCGTCGACGACGCCACCATCACCTCGCATATCAAGCGCATCCGCAAGAAATTCATCGCCATCGACGCGAATTTTGACGAGATCGAAACCATGCACGGCGCCGGTTACCGCTGGCGTGCCTGAGGCCGGCGCGGCGCCTGGACTGCGCCGACCATGACCCTGCGCCTGAAATTGTTTCTGGTTGCCCTGGTCGCTCTCGTGCTGCCGTGGGCCGGGTTCCAGTTCATCAAGCAGATGGAGTTGTTGCTGCGCGAAGGCCAGGAGCGCGCGCAGTTGTCGTCGGCGCGGGCGTTGGCGCAGGCGTTCGTGGTCACCGCGCCGGAACTGCCGGCGACCGGACAGGTCGCGGTGTTGCCGCAGGCGCCGCCGGTGTTGCTGCTCGACGGCAGTGCCGATGACTGGCAGAGCG
>JAYUXS010000213.1:0-1747 GCA_043752845.1 Lysobacterales bacterium
CTGTTTTCCAACAACAACCGTCGCTTCAAAATCGACCGCGAAGCGCTCGCTGCACTCGATATCCGCGACATTACGCCGGCGACGATTGCGATCGATTTCGCGCGCGACCAGAAAATTCACCATTGCTTCGAAATTCGTCACCGATGAATGGCCGGCAACGTTGTCTTGCCTGAACGTCTGCAGCGGCGAAATTTCATAATTGATTCATCCGTCAGGCTGCAGAGTGCGCAGACCTGAGGAGGTACCCACGATGAATGTTTTGAAACGCTTGGCTTTGATGTTCGGTTTCGGTGTGGCGGCGACACTGGCGTCCGCGGTTCCGGCGCAAGCTGGTGATTGGGGCGTCTCGGTTCACGGTGGCGGCTGGAACAACGGCTGGTCGGTGAACTACCGTGATCGCGACCGTCACCACGGCTACGGCCATAACTATGGCTACGGCCAAAACTATGGCCACGGGTACGTTTATCGACCGGCACCGGTTTACTACGTGCCCTATCGTCCGGCGTATTACCGCAATGATCGCTACGCCCGCCACAACTACCGCAGCTACGACCGTCGCGCGCCGTGGTGCAATTCGCACCGCGCCTACCATCGCCACGATCACCATGGCTACAACAATAGCTATCGCGATGATTACCGCAGCAGCTATGACGACGATCGTTACCAGAGTTCCGACTACGGCAGCGCCGAGTACTACGACCGCATCGACGAAATGAGCTACGACACCAGCATCTACTACGGTCGTCGCTGGTAATCGTCACCGGTAACCCGGGACCGCAACACCGAAAAACCCGGCTCTGGCCGGGTTTTTCTTTTCTTGGACACGGGCGCGCCTGGTCTTGCGATCAATCGCCCGCGCCGTATCATGCGCCGATGTTGACTCGGATTTCACGCATGCCACTTCGCGGAACCAAGATCGGGCGCGTACTGCGTCAGCGCCGCGAAGATGCGGCCGTCGCCTGGACGTTTTTCCGGCAGTGGCTGAAAGCGCCGTTGACCACCGCTGCCGTGTCGCCAAGCAGCAAGGAACTGGCGACCGAGATGTTGAAGCAACTTCCCGACCCGGTCGGCAAGGTCATAGAACTCGGCGGCGGCACCGGCGTCTTCACCGAGGCCTTGCTCGACCGCGGCGTTGCCCCGGAAAACCTGCTTGTGTTCGAATTGAACGAGTCGCTGCATTTGCATCTCAAACAGCGCTTCCCGGACGCGCATATTGTCTGCGCCGACGCACTTTCTACTGCGCGCATTGTCGAACGCGAAAAGTTCGCGAAACCCGGCGAAGTAGACGCGGTGATCAGCGGACTCGGCCTGCTGTCGATGAGCCGTGAACTGCAATGCGGCATTCTCGAAGGCGCATTTTCGGTCATGCCGGCGCACGGCCGCTTCATCCAGTTCACCTATGGCCCGGTGTGCCCGGTCAAGCGCGAAGTAATGCGCGAATTGCACCTGAGCGCGCGCCGCACCGGCTTCACCATGTGGAATGTGCCTCCCGCCTCTGTCTACGTGATCACCCGCAGCAAAACCCGCAGCATCAAAGCGGTGCGCGCGAAATGATGGATGCGTCGGCGATCAATGCATGGTCGCTGCCGTATGTCGAACAACTCGCGGCACGCGAGGTCGCGGCGATTACTCTGGTCGTTGTCCACTGCACCGAACTGCCGGATCTGGCGACGGCGCGCGAATACGGCGAACGCATTCTGTATGCCGACACCGGCACCGGAAATTCCGGCCACTTCTACATCGACCG
>JAYUXS010000214.1:0-4347 GCA_043752845.1 Lysobacterales bacterium
CGCACCTGTTGCTGCAGCAGCGGCACATGCTTGAACGCGGCGGCATGGAAGACCGCGTCCGGCTTCACACGCGCAAAAACGCGCTCAAGCGTGGCCGCGTCGCCGCAATCGCCAAGGATGGGATCGAGCACCAGATCCGGAAACTCGCAGCGCAATTCCTGCTCGACACGATAAAGATTGAACTCGGACAATTCGAGCACGGCCAGACGTTCGACACCAAGACGCGCCGCCTGCCGGCACAACTCAGCACCGATCGAGCCACCGCCGCCGGTGATCAGCACGCGCCGCGACGCGAGACCGGCACGAATCGCCGACCAGTCGAGCAGTACCGGTTCGCGACCGAGCAGGTCTTCGATCGCGACTTCCTTCAATTCATTGAAGTTCGAACGACCTTCGACGACATCTTCCAGACGCGGCACGGTACGAAACGCGAGACCAGTCTGTTCGCAGACGCCGACAATGCGCTGCATCTGCTGATTGCTCGCCGTGGGAATGGCGATCAGCACCATTTCCGCGGCGACTTCACGCGCCAGCTGCGGCAATTGTTCGATCGGCCCGAGCACCGGCACGCCATGCACCTTGGCACCACGCAGACCGAGCTTGTCGTCGAGAAATCCGACGACGCGATAGGCACCTTCGCGGCGCAGGTCGCGCACCAGGGTCTCGCCGGCACGACCGGCACCGAGCACCAGCACGCGCTTGCTGGGCGCACCCTTGATGCTGTCGAAACGGCTGTCCTTCCAGTATCGGTAGGCCATGCGCGGCGAGCCGAGCAGCAACGTGAGCGCGATCGGATACATCAGCAGCACCGAGCGCGGCGTGCCCTCCAGGCGATCGAGAAAGAACAGGCCAAGCGCGATCGCGAGCGCTCCGAGCACGCTGCCGCGGGCGATGTTCCAGAGATCCGGCAGGCTCGCGAATCGCCACAAGCCGCGATAGAGGCCGGTCCAGGCCAGGATCAACGCCTGCGTCGCCAGCACGATGGCGTGTTCGCGACCGAACCACGCGACGGCGGGCGGATCGATCTGAAGATTCCAACGCAGCCAGTTGGTGCCGAACCAGGCGAGCCAGATCATCGCCAGGTCATGCGCGACCACGGCGATGCGCGGGTGGATGATGGCGATCAGTCTGCGCAAATTCATGGCCGGTATTGTGCCCGATGCGTGCGCCACAGCGCACGGCGCGCCGCGGCCCAGAGAACGAGCCCGGCAGCGTAGACCGCGATGGCACCGACAAATTCCCAGAGGAGCGAGTTCGCGTATCTTTCCATGACCAGCAGTGCCGGCAGCACCACCAGCAGGTTCCAGGCTTGGTAGGCCACCACTACGCGCGCGGATGACCAGCCGCATCGCCGCAGCCACTGGTAGAGATGATCGCGATGCGGCCACATCCAGTGGCGCGTCCGGCGCATGCGCCCAACGAGCGTGGCGGAGGCGTCGATCATGAACCCCGAGGACAGGATCAGTGCCCCGCCCCATCCAACCAGTCCACGGTCGATTGCGACCAGCGAAAATGCCGCGACCAGAAATCCGAGCGAAATGCTGCCGACATCGCCGAGAAATACGCGCGCACGCGGCCAGTTGAACGGAAGGAACGCAAGCATCGCGACGGCAGCGGCAGCGAATAGCGAACCCAATTCCGTTGCGCCGCGCTGCCCCGCGAGCAATGTCAGCGCCGTGAATACGAACATCGACTGGCTTCCGAGATGCGCGTCCGACCCGTCCATGAAGTTGTGCAGGTTCATCGAGGCAACGACGGCGCCGATCAACACGATGCCACCTTCCACCCAATACCTGTCCGCCCATCCCTGTGCGGCGATGAATGCGATGACAACCAAGGTCGCCGCAAGCGAGTGCACGCCAAGGCGGGCAGCAATCGACAACGGGCGATGGTCGTCAAGTAAACTGATCGCAGCAGCGCTCAGCAGTCCAAACAGGAGCGGAAGCTTGAACGCGCCCAATGTATCGGGCAATTGGCTTCCGGCGAGTGCGATGGCGACCGCAATTGCGGTGACTGGTCCGATGCCGCCGCCGCGCGGAGTAGGTGCATCATGCAAGCGGCGGCGCTCCGGCGTATCGAGCAGCTGCAGTCTATGGGCGCGCCGGATCCACATCGCAGTCAGCAGCGGCGAAACGACCAGCGTCACTACGGGCAACATCCAGGGCGGCACATCAGTCGCCGGCGATGCCATGCACAGGCTTGATCGTGCTCCACGACTTGCAGCCCGGACATTGCCAATGGTGCGCGCGCGCGCCAAAACCGCAGCGCGAACAACGAAACAGCGACTGTCCGTCGAGCAGTTGCTTGAGCAGGTCATGCAGGCGCTGCAGGTGTTCGCGCGCTTCGCCTGCCGCGCCCTGTATCTGCAAGTCGACGAGCTCGGCCAGACCGCGTACCGAGGGCCTGCTGCGCAGTCGCTCGGCCAGAAAACGGATCGCCGCTTCGTGTCCGGCGCGGGCCTGGATGCGCCGCGTCATCTTGATCACCGGTGAAATGCCCGGATAGCGGCGCATCGCCGTTTCCAGCATGCCGTCGATGGTCTCGGCGCGATCCAGATGATCGAAAGCGTCCAGCAACGGACTGAGCGCGATCGGCAGATACTCGATGTCATTCTCGATCGCGCGCTCGAAGGCATTGGCGGCGCGTTTCCAGTCCTGCTGCTCGTGCGCTATACGACCTTCGATCAGCCGCGGGCGCACCGCGTCCGGCGCCACCGTTACCGCTTCGGTGAGCAAGGCGCGCGTCTGCGCCGGATCGTTCTTGCCGTACGCATGCTCGGCCAGTTCGCACAGGAATTGACTGACCAGGGCCGCCTGCGATTCGCCGGTGATTTCCTCCAGCCGGCGCGCATGCTCGATCGCCCGCTTCCATTCGCGTTCCTGCTGGCAAATGGCGATCAGATGGCGCAACGCCGCAGGCGCATGCGCGTCAATGCCAACGAGGTCGGTGAACAGGGTTTCGGCACGATCGAGCAGCCCGGCGCGCATATAGTCCTCGCCGAGTTCAAGCAGCGCGAGCGACTTCTGTTCGGGCGTCAGCGACGGCCGCGCGATCAGGTTCTGGTGCACGCGAATGGCGCGATCGGTCTCGCCGCGGCGGCGGAACAAATTGCCGAGTGCGAGGTGCGTTTCCACCGTGTGCTTGTCGACTTCAGCGATCTGCAGAAAGACTTCGATCGCCTTGTCCGGCTGTTCGTTCAGCAGGTAATTCAGGCCACGGAAATAATTGCGGCGCAGGCGGTCGGCTTGCGCACCAATCACGGTGGCCGGGCTTCGCCGAGCAACCAGCCAACCGGAGAGGAATCCGGCCAGTACCAGCAAGGCCAGTACCGACAGATCCAGGGTCATTTCGGCGGTGATCCGGCGTGTTTGGCGATTTCGAGCTGACGCCGCAATGCACGCAGACGCAGACGCTGCGGCATGATCACCGCCGTCGCGAGGGCTACGCTTGCCAACAGGAATCCGGCCAACAGACAGGTCATGACGACAACGCCAATCGACATCTCGAACGCGAAGAGATACAGGTCGAGGCGCACGCTGGCTTCATTCAACAGGGCAAACGCTGCGGCCAAAAGCGCCACCGCAATTACCAACACCAGGACGACCCAGCGCTTCATCGTCGCGCTCAGTCTTCGGCACTGCCGTCGGTGGAGACGATGCGGTTCACGCGGTCACGCAGTTCCTTGCCGGGCTTGAAGTACGGCACATACTTGCCGGGCAAAGCCACCGAGTCACCGGTCTTGGGATTGCGTCCGACACGGGGCGGACGAAAATGCAGAGAGAAACTGCCGAAACCGCGGATTTCGATGCGCTCGCCAGTGGCCAGCGCGTGACACACGTACTCGAGGATCTCTTTGACGCCGAGTTCGACATCATGATGCGCAAGATGGATCTGACGGCGCGCCATGGCTTCGATCATTTCGGATTTCGTCATATCGGTCCGGACGGCTGAGCAGGGAAACTTCCAAAAACACACGCCGCCGGCATTGCTGCCGGCGGCGTATCGGTCTTACTTGCTGCGCATCTGCTCTTTCAGCAGTGCACCGAGCTTGGTCGTGCCGCCGGCAGCCGACTGGTAATCGGCCAGCGTGTCGGCCAGTTCCTGCTCGTCCTTGGCGCGGATGGACAGTTGCAGGGTACGACCCTTGCGATCCATGCCGATGAACTTCGCTTCGACTTCATCGCCGACCTTGAGACGTGTGGTCGCATCTTCGATGCGTTCCTTGGCGATGTCGTTCGCACGCAGATAGCCTTCGGTGCCTTCGCCCAGGTGAATCGTCGCACCGCGTGCGTCGACTTCCTTGACCGTGCCCTTGACCACACTGCCACGCGGATTGTTCGCCATGAA
>JAYUXS010000215.1:0-1747 GCA_043752845.1 Lysobacterales bacterium
GCGCGCGGCCCGTGATCGCCGAGCTGCATCGACAGTTCGGCAATGCGTTTGGTCAACTCCTGCAGTTCGCCGCGTGCAGCGTCGAGTTCCTTGCGGGCATTGGTCGCGTCGGGCTTGGGCGTGTCCACCGCGAAGGCTTGCGCGACGCCCACACTCATGGCGATGGCGAACAAGGCTGGTGTCAGTTTCATGCGTGTTGGCTTCATGGTGTTCTCCTAGCAGGTAGCAGTCAGTCGATCCGGTAAGTCGCATTCTGCAGATACGCGTCACCGTTGTCGGTGAGGGCGTCGAAGCGCATCGTGGTGCGCGCGTTGGCGAGTCGGGTCATCAGGTCCACGCGCCGCGACCAAAGCGCCTGCGCTTCGTCGTCGCGGGACACGGCATTCAATTGCAGGTCGGTGAGACCGATCAGATTCTCAAGTTCCGCGCTGGCCATCGCGCTGGTGCCGTCGATCGGCACGCTGCGCGCATCGAGCATGGCCAGGGTTTCGTCAAGTTGCTGCGATTGCTGGATCAAGGCCAGGGTTTCGGCGGACGGTTGGCTCGTCAAACCCTCGACCTGCGTATTTTGTGGCACGAGCAGTCGCACGCCGACCACCGCTGCCAACAGCGTTGCAGCAAGACCGATCCAGGTCGGCCAGACGCGACGTGTTGCACGACTGGTCGGTCGTGTCGTCGTCAATTCGGCAGCAAGCGCCGACCAGGCGCCGTCACGCGGCGCCAGCAGCGGCATGGCACGCAATGCGGCGCCCAGCGCGCGGCCATTGTCGGGTGTCTGCAGGTCAAAACGGTCATCAGGCATAAGCCACCTGCGCCATGGGCGCTTCGTAGAGCGCGCGCAGCTTTTGCGTGCCGCGCGCCAACTGGGATTTCGAAAAACTCACCGACTTGCCGAAACTCGTCGCGATCTCTTCATGCGAATAGCCCTCGACGTGATAGAGCCAAACGACGCTGCGCGTGACTTCGGGCAACCCATTCAATGCCCGCTCCAGATCACGCTGATGCTCAGGCGGCGCGCTGTGCGTGTCTTCCGGTTCCGGCATCTCGTCGACGGTCTCGACCACGCCGCGGCGGCGCAGACGCATCAGCGATTCGTTCACGGCGATCTGTCGCAACCAGCCCCAGAACGGGGCGTCGCCGCGAAACTGGTCGAGCTTGCGAAACAGCTGCAACATCGCATCGTGCAGGATTTCCTGGGCCTCGTCGGCGTCGCCGAGCATGCGCAACGCCAAGGTGTACACCGGCCGCTCGAACAAGCGGTAGATCTGCTCGAAAGCGCGCATGTCGCCGCGCGCGCCGCGCTCGATCAGGGACTTCGGGACATCGATGGCGAAATGGCTGCTCACGGGTTCTAGGATGCGCCTGCCCGCGAATTGGTCGCAAGCGCCCAGGAACTTGATGGTGGCCGGCGCGTCCGGCCGACGGGCTTAGTCGAAGCCGTTCGCGAACACAGCGCCCAGATCGGGCAGGCTCAACTTGAACAATTCGGCCCCGACGACGCCGTCATCGGCACGGAAATAGACGCTATCGCCGTCCACGAGGAAGGCGCTCGGCGCGCTGCCTGCGCCGCCGACGGCGAGATCCGCGCCGGCCACGTTGAGCATCTGTCCGTTGAACAGCACACGGATTTCCTCGCCCTCGTCGACCGGCGCGCGTTGGTGCGCACCGAACACCAGCGCACCGCCGCGATTGACCACCGCCGAATTGCCGACCGCGCGCAAAGCGAAGCTGGCATCGTCATAGGCGC
>JAYUXS010000216.1:0-4344 GCA_043752845.1 Lysobacterales bacterium
TAGAAATTGACCGGCAGCTGTTTGTAGCTCTTGAGTTCGTTGCGCGCGAAGTCGGTGATCACTTCTTCATGTGTCGGGCCGTAGCAGTACTCGGCTTCCTTGCGGTCCTTGATCTTCAGCAGCTGGCCGCCGAACTTCTCCCAGCGACCGGTTTCCTCCCACAGCTCGCGCGGCTGGATCGAAGGCATCAGCAGTTCCAGCGCGCCGGCCGCATTCATTTCCTCGCGCACCACGGTTTCGACCTTGCGCAGTACCCGCAAACCGAGCGGCGACCATGTATACAGGCCGGCTCCGAGCTTGCGGATGAGTCCAGCGCGCAGCATCAGCTTCTGGCTGACGACATCGGCATCGGACGGGGTTTCCTTGGTTGTATTGAGGTGGAACTGCGAAAGGCGCATCGGAAAGGCTCGAAGAAGACAAAGCCACCGATTCTAGCGTCGGGATTGACCTAGCGTCTGGATCGATCGAGCGGCTGGACCGGTTATTGCGCCGCTTCGGAGCCGTCGAACACGGTTTCGTCGAGTGGAGATTCCGGAACCACCGTCGGCACCGAATTCACGTTCGGCGTGCCGGTGATGGTCTCGTACGGCCGGTCGGTGGGCGCGGTGTCGGTGTAGTTCCAGACGCCGCTGTCATCGCGCCACTTGTAGAGCGCTGGTGCGGGGCCGGTGTGCGCGGATGGTGCTGCCGAAGCGGTCGCAGCGGCGGTTTCGGCTGGCGTTCGCGCTTCCGGTTGGGCATTGTACCAAGCGTAGCCGCCACCGATCGCCAGCGCCGCGATGACGCCGATCACGACGTGGCGGGTTTCCAGCTCCATCGGCTACTTGCCGCAGAATTTCTCAACCTGCTTCCGTGTCGCCGATACTTCTGCCAGGTGTTCGTCCGAACTCAGAACTTCCTCGACACCATCGCCATCGACGTCCTTCTTGACCTGTGCGTTGTTGAGCAGAATGCGCAGATTGTCCTGCGCAAGTTTGCAATTGGCCGAGTTGCTGCCGCCCAATTCCTTCGCGACCTCCGCTTTCGCGGCTTCGGCCTCAGCGGCCGCTTCGCCTTCGGTCGGCGTTGCCGACTTGGCACGCACGTTCAGGGCTTGAGCTTGCTGATCCTTGGGTGGCTGGCTGTCGTAATGCCACGTGCCATTTTCGTCCTGCCATTTGTAGAATTTCTGCGCATGGACGAGCGGTGACAGCAGCAACGCAGCGAGGATCAGCAACGATGTGCGGGTGTGCAGCGGAGAATTGATCAACATTCTCATTGGTATGTCTCCAGCAATGACCAGTCCGGCGGTGCGCCAATCGTAACGCGAACCGGGTGCAGCTTCGCTAGACTGGGTGCATGACCGAACCCACGAACGTCCCCGCGCGCCATCCCGGCATCTATTTGCTGCCGAACCTGTTCACGACTGCCGGCATGATGGCCGGATTCTTCGCGATCATCAGTGCCTTCAATGGCCGCTTCACCGAGGCCGCGATTGCGGTGTTCGTGGCCGGCTTGCTGGATGGCATCGACGGCCGCGTGGCGCGCATGACCAACACGCAAAGCGATTTCGGCGTGCAATATGACTCGCTCGCCGACCTGGTCAGTTTCGGCGTCGCGCCTGCGGTGGTGATGTACGCGTGGGCGCTGGCGTCGCTCAAGGGCTACGGCCCGATCATGGGCAAGGTCGGCTGGGCCGCCGCTTTCGTTTACACCGCCTGTGCGGCGATGCGATTGGCACGCTTCAACACCCAGGTCGGTGTCATCGACAAGCGCTTCTTCCAGGGACTGGCCAGCCCCGCCTCGGCGGCGCTGATGATGTCCTTCGTCTGGACCATGAACGACCACGCCATCCCCGGGTCCAAGGTCGCTTTCGTCGCACTGGCGGTAACTTTATCGGCTGCGATCCTGATGGTCTCGCGCCTGCGTTACTGGAGTTTCAAGGCCAAGCCAGAGTCCGAGCGCGTGCCCTTCATCTGGATCCCGCTCGCGCTCGGCATCATCGTCCTGCTGGTGATCGATCCGCCGCGGCTGTTGTTCGGCCTCGCCATTGCCTATGTCGTGCACGGGCCGCTGATGACCCTGTGGGGCATGCGCAAGCGGCGCGGGCGCCCGCCCGCAGCGTAATCGATGAACGCCTTGCCGACGCTTGATCGCAGCAACGGTCGGCGCGCAGCCGACAACGCGTTGGCGCTGGTCGCCGACCTTGCGCAGGCGCTGGCATCCACGCTTGATCTCGAAGCCGCCTTGAACTTGGCCTTGTCGAGAATCGTCGAGGCGTTGTCGGCGCTCGGAGGCGCAGTGTTCCTGGTCGATGCTGCGACCAATGAGTTGGTCTGTCGCGCTTCGGTCGGTCCGGTCAGCATTCACGGCATGCGTATTCCCGCGAACAAGGGCATCGTTGGCCGAGCGTTTGCGAGCGGCGCTTGCCAGATCGTGCGCGATGCACGCGTTGACCCTGACTTCACCGGCGTCATCGACGCGGTCACCGGTGTCGCAACGCGTTCAATGCTCGGCGCACCCTTGATGACGGCGCGTGGCCCAATTGGTGTGTTGCAGGTGATCAACAAACGCGATGGCGCACTGTTCGATGACAGCGATCGTGACCTGCTGCGCGCGCTCGCCGCGCCGGCCGCACTTGCGGCCAGCAATGCCGCGTTGACGCGTGATCTGCTGGAACAAAATCGCATCCGGCGCGAATTGCAGATGGCCCGACGCATGCAGCGCACGCTGTTGCCGGCGCGGCGTCGAGGCAAGTTTCCGATCCTCGCGATCAATCGTCCGGCGCGTGAAATTTCCGGAGACTTCTACGATTTCTTCAATTTGCCCGATGGCCGCATCGGTTTCGCGATCGGCGATGTCGCCGGCAAGGGGCTCGACGCCGCATTCCTGATGTTGCGCTGTGCCAGTCTGCTGCGCTTCGCCGGCAAGGACGGCCGGTCGCCATCGGTGTGGTTGGCGCGCGCCAATGACGAACTGTGTGAGACGGTATCCGGGGGAACTTTCGTTTGCGCAGCCGTCGGCTATTTCGATCCGCTATCGCGACAGGCGATCTGGGCCAATGCCGGTTTTCCGCCGGTGCTCGTGCATGGCGCGAGCGGCAGCGAACTGCATCGCGCCGGCGGCCCGCCGCTTGGCATCGTGGCCGGAATGGATTTCCCGGAACAACAGGCCAGCCTCGAACAGGCTGCGCTGTATCTCTACTCCGACGGCGTCACCGATGCGCGCGATGCGGGTCGGCAAATGCTCGGCGTCGAAGGTGTTGTTGCCATGGTCAATCGCCACGCGCGCTGGCGCCCGGAGACGCGCTTGCGGCGCATGCTCGGCGAATTGCGCCGCATGCAGCTCGCGGACGACACCACGATCATGTTGATTCAAGACGAGCTGGCTGAAAGCGCGGTGGTTCAAGACACGGTCAACGGGGGCGCACCTTGAGCATGCTTCTGCTGCGGCTTGAATTCGCTGCGCAGGCGACTGCGCTCGCCGATGTGCGTGCGGCCGTGCAACACGCGTTGGCGCGGGTTGGACTGAATGCGAGGTTGGCGTCACCGTTTGTGCTGGCGATCGACGAGTCATGCACGAACATTATTCGCCATGCTTATCGCGGCTGCGATTCCGGACGCATCGATCTGCGCCTGGAACATCGGCGCGGCGCGCTGCACGTGCGCCTGCGTGACCGCGCGCCGGCCATTGACCCGCGCTGCATCAAGTTGCGCGATCTCGACGAGTGCCGTCCCGGTGGTCTCGGTATCCACATCATCGCGGCGACCATGGATCATTGGCAATTGCGTCCGCTGCACTCGCGGCGTGGCAATGTGCTGACCATGCACCGCAAACTGAAATCGAGGAAAGTGCATGATCAAGGGTAGTGAACTGGTGCAGGACGGCGAGTGGGTGCTGCTGCGGGTCTGGGGCGAAGTCGATCTGTCGTGGTCGCAGGACGTGCGCAAGCAGGTGCTTGAGGCGTTTGCGCGTTCGCGCGCGCTCGCGGTGTTGTTGACGGACGTAAGCTACATCGACTCGTCCGGTATCGCCGCGTTGGTCGAAGGGTTTCAGTTGGCGCGCGGCAAGAGCGGACGCTTTGCCCTGATTGCGCCGAGTGACGCGGTGCGCGCCGTGTTGGAACTCGCGCGACTCGACCGCGTGTTTCCGATTTATCCCGATCTCGCGGCGGCGCGCGTCGCGTGATCGGCGCCGTCCCGCGTCTGTTGCATCGTGTCGGGCGGCGCACCGTCGCGATGATCGATGCCATCGGCTATGGCGCCGGGCTGGTCGCCGAATCGCTGGTCTTCATTGTCGCCGGTCGCAGTCGAGGCCAGCCGGTCCGACTCGCCGCCGTGGTCGAACAGATGCGTCAGGTCGGAT
>JAYUXS010000217.1:0-1743 GCA_043752845.1 Lysobacterales bacterium
GATGCCGCTGAAGACCACCACGCCGCTTTCTTGCGTCTCGGGATCGAGCTGGCACGACATGGCGAGACCTCAGTCGTGATCAAGCGTATTCCGAGTCTGCTGGACGGTGCCGATGTCGAACGTTTGGTGCGCGACGTGCTCGCCGAGTTCGTTGTCCACGACAGTTCGCGACGCCTCGAAGAAGCCGGCAATGAACTATTGTCGACAATGGCCTGTCATGCGTCGGTGCGCGCCAACCGGCGACTGACCGTGCCGGAAATGAATGCGCTGTTGCGCCAGATGGAAGCCACCGAACGTTCGGGACAATGCAACCACGGTCGTCCGACCTGGGTGCAATGGACCATGCAGGAACTTGATCGCGTGTTCCAGCGCGGTCGTTGAACGCCACATATGACGAGGAACGAAGATGCGCCGTAGCCTGTTGATGTCCACGACGATCACGACCGCCGCCTTGCTGGCGGCGTGTGCGGGTACCCGTCCGAGCATAAATGGCAGCCAGCCAGTGATCGCTGCTGCGCCACTTTCTGCCGAAGCGGCGCCGGTGCTCGATCACAGTAGTGAGATCGAACTCTGGCGCAAGGGCCGTCTCGAACGTCTGCAGAAGCCCGATGGCTGGCTGAGTCTCGTCGGTCTGCACTGGTTGATCGAAGGCGATCAGTCCATTGGTGCGGCCAGCGACAACGCGATTGTGCTTGCAGCCGGGCCGGCGCATCTTGGCGTCGTGCGCGTGCGCGGTACCGATATCGAGTTCGCTGCGGCCGATGACGGCCCGCAGGTGATGGTCACCGACAGCAGCGCATGGCGCGAGGAAGCGGGTCGCGTTTGGCACAAGCTCTCCGCCGACAGCGCGGAAAAGCCGTCGCTGGTCAGCGTCGACAAAGTCAGCTTCCTGGTCATCGAACGCGGTGGAAAATACGCGCTGCGCGTACGCAATTCGGATTCCGCGGCACGTCTGCATTTTCCCGGTATCGAGCATTTTCCGGTGGACGATAGCTGGCGCATCGAAGCGGCATGGACGCAACATCCGACCATGCAGCATTTCGACATCCAGACAGTGATCGGGAACATCGACAAGATGGAGAATCCGGGTTTCGCGACGTTCACCCGCGATGGCCGTGAATACCGCATCTATCCGGTGATCGAAGTCGGCTCGGATGACCTGTTCATCATCTTCGCCGACCGCACTTCCGGCCGCGAAACCTATGGTTCGGGTCGCTTCGTCTATGCCGCTCGGCCGAAGGACGGCAAGTTGATCATCGACTTCAACAAGGCCTACAACCCGCCGTGCGCCTTCAGCGAGTTCTCGACGTGCCCACTGCCGCCACCAGAAAATCGCCTCGATCTGCGCGTGACGGCGGGCGAGAAGAAGTTTGTCGCAGCAGGACGTTGAGACTGTATGCCACGCTGCACTCTAAGCGTCAGCTCTTAAATTCGACAATGCGTATTTGCCTGGTCACCCACCCGCCATCGCATTCACGACTTCGGTGAGGGCGGCGCGGTCGGGGGCGTGCAGCAGGCGCGGGATCTTGGCGCGTAATGATTTGCGCGAGAGTTTGCTGATGGTGTCGCGGACGTCGGCGAGCGCGCTCGGATGCATCGAGAATTCGGTGAGGCCGAGCGCGATCAGCAGCGGCGTGTAGCGCGGATCGCCGGCGATTTCGCCGCACACGCTGATCGGGCGCTTGGCTTGGCGGGCGTTGTCGAAGACGAGATAGAGCAGACGCATGAAGGCTGGATGCAGCG
>JAYUXS010000218.1:0-4325 GCA_043752845.1 Lysobacterales bacterium
TGGTCGGTGCCGACGACAACATCAAGGTGACGACCTTGCACGATCTCGCGCTGGCCGAATTCATCCTGACCTCGCCGGCATGACCCATCGCATCGGTCACGGTTTCGATGTCCATGCCTTCCGCGCCGGCGATCACGTGACATTGGGTGGTCTGCGAATTGCGCACGATCGCGGCATCGAGGCGCATTCGGATGGTGATGTGGTGCTGCATGCGCTGTGCGACGCGCTGCTCGGTGCGCTGGCGCTCGGCGACATCGGTCAGCATTTTCCGCCATCCGATCCACGCTGGAAAGATTGCGACAGTCGCGTGTTCCTGCGCCACTGTGCAGCCCTTCTCGCGGAGCGTGGCTGGCATGTCGGCAATGCCGATATCACGGTGATCACTGAGGCGCCGAAAGTCGGTCCGCACCGTGACGCGATGCGCGCCTGCATCGCCCGCGAACTCGGCATCGAGATTGATCGCATCTCGGTGAAAGCGACTACGACGGAAAAGCTCGGATTTGTTGGTCGTGGAGAAGGTCTTGCGGCCGAAGCCGTCGTGCTGATCGAGCGGGCATTGAAATGAGCGAATTGCCTTACGCCCACGGCGGCGCACCGCTACGAGGCCGTTTGCGCGTTGAAGCCGAAGATTTTTTCGTCGACGAACAGCTCGGCTTCGAGGCTAGCGGCAGTGGCGAACATTGGCTCGTGCACATCGAAAAACGTGGGGCGAACACCGGCTTCGTCGCAAAGCAGTTGGCGCTGTTCGCCGGTGTCACCGAGCGCGATGTCGGATATGCCGGCATGAAGGACCGTCACGCGGTGACGCGCCAGTCATTCTCCGTGCTTGCGAAGAAGGGCAGGGAGACCGATTGGGCCAACTGTGCGATCGAAGGCGTCACCGTGCTGTCGGCGACACGCCATGCCCGCAAGATCCAGCGCGGCGCACTGCGTGGCAATGCCTTCGTCATTCGTGTGCGCGACATCGAAGGTGATCGTGATCTCGCCGCGGCACGCATCGCCGCGATCGCCAGCCAGGGCGTACCGAACTACTTCGGCGAACAACGCTTCGGTCGCGGCGGCGCCAATGTCGACAAGGCTCTCGCGATGTTCGCAGGCCGTCGCGTCGAACGCTCTGAGCGTTCCATCCTGCTCAGCGCCGCGCGTTCGGAATTGTTCAATGCCGTGCTGGCGCTGCGTGTCGCTGACGGGAACTGGCATCAGGCTTTGGCCGGCGACGTATTCCAACACGACGGCCGTTCCGCGATCTTCGGTCCGGAACCACTGGACGATGCGCAACGCGAACGCGTCGCCCGTCAGGACATCCATTCCACCGGCCCGATGTTCGGTCGCGGCGAACTGCGCAGCACGGACGCCGTACGCGAACTCGAAACCAGCGTCATCGACCGCCACCCCGAACTCTGTGCCGGCCTGATTGCTGCCGAAATGGATCAGGAACGGCGTTCGCTGCGCTTGCCCGCACGCGATTTCACCTGTGCATGGGACGGCAACGACCTGATCGCACGCTTCACCTTGCCCGCCGGCGCCTACGCGACGACGGTGTTGCGGGAGTTGGTGGATTGGGGGTTGAGCGTGAGCGCGCGTTGCCATCAAACCGATACGTTCCAGTAACCCGCTTCGCGCTGGTGACGGATCGCGAGGACGACAACGATGTCTTCGAATTCGAGGTAGGTGTAGAGCGCGACGTAGCCTGAGTGTCCCCGCGAAATCAGCAGTTCGCGTAGATCCGCGTCGACGCTGCGGCCGACGAATGGATGGCGCGTCAGTGTTTCGATCCCGTCTTCGATGAGATCGACCGTCGAATTTGCCGACTCATGATCATTCGCAAGCAGAAATTCAGTCAGACGGATCAGATCCGAAAACGCCTGATCGGAGTACTTCAATCGCGCCACGGCGACGCCTTTGGTCGCGCCGGATTTCGCCCCGCCAAACGATCACGAATGTAGGCGTGGACGGCTGCAGCATCATGCGCCTTGCCTGAGGACAGCGTTTGCTTGCGCGAAGCATGGGCCTGGGCGACGAAGTCCGCGCGCTTTTCGGCGGCATCGGTCGCCGTGCTGATCGCCTCGACCAGGAACGCGTGCGTGCTGACGCCCTGTTCGCGCGCAACAGCGGCCGCGCGTTCCTTCAGTTCTTCGGAAAGCTTCAACGATGTGGTCGACATGGGTGCCTCGCACAGCAGGTGACACCATGGTAACACTCGGAATCTTTGAGAGCGGCGGCCTCCGCCGGCTGACCCTCGGCACCCGAATCAGTGAATACCGTTGCTCCCTTCCGGGCCTGGCGGGATTTTCCACCTATCGTCGCGAGGAACCGACGGAGACCACCATAGAAACTGGTGAATTGCGGCAATGCTTGAAGCTGGCGGAGCGAGAGGGATTCGAACCCTCGATACGGGGTTTAGCCGTATACACACTTTCCAGGCGTGCTCCTTCAACCGCTCGGACATCGCTCCACTGGAACCTTTTCAACCGCGTCGGCGGCCGGAAGGGGCGCGCACTTTAGCCGCAAGTGGCCTGTGGCTCAAGGTGAATCTGGTGCTGGACGTGGGAATGTTGCTCCGCCGTGAACTTCAACTGGCTGCGAAGCGCGCGGGTTGGCACAATGCAGGTTCCTTGCAGGTGTCGCGATGTCGTATCAGGTTCTCGCTCGCAAATGGCGCCCCAAGCGCTTCGCCGAACTGGTCGGACAGGAGCACGTCGTGCGTGCGTTGTCGCATGCACTCGACAGCGGCCGCATTCACCACGCTTTCCTGTTCACCGGCACCCGTGGCGTCGGCAAGACCACGATCGCGCGCATCTTTGCGAAGTCGCTGAACTGCGAACGCGGCACCAGCGCCGAGCCTTGCGGCGTGTGCTCGATCTGCACCGATGTCGACGCCGGCCGCTTCTTCGATCTGCTCGAGATCGATGCGGCCAGCAACACCGGCGTCGATGACGTGCGCGAACTGATCGAGAACGCCCAATACATGCCGGCGCGCGGTCGCTACAAGGTGTATCTGATCGACGAAGTGCACATGCTGTCGAAGAATGCGTTCAACGCGCTTCTGAAGACGCTGGAAGAGCCGCCGGGTCACGCCAAGTTCCTGCTCGCCACCACCGACCCGCAGAAGCTGCCGGTGACCGTGCTGTCGCGCTGCCTGCAGTTCAACCTGAAGCGGCTGACGCTCGAGCAGATCATGTTCCAGATCGATCGAATTCTGGCGGCCGAGGACATCGCGCACGACGCTGATTCGGTGCGCGAGATCGCGCGCGGCGGCAACGGCAGTCTGCGCGATGCGCTCAGCCTGCTCGACCAGGCGATCGCGTTCGGCGGCGGCAAGCTCGAAGCAGGCGAAGTACGCAGCATGCTCGGCACCATCGATCGTGGCGCGGTCACCGACCTGCTCGATGCCATCCTCAACGACGATCCCGCGCGGCTCGGGCAGTTGATCCAGCAGGCGGCGGAATTCCAGCCGGACTACGCGACCGTGCTCGATGCCTTCGCCGAAGCCCTGCATGCCATCCAGGTCGAGCAACTGCTCCCCGGTGCCGCCAGCGACGCGCCTTGGCCAGTGGCCGAATTTGCACAACGCATGGCACCGGAAACGGTGCAATTGTTCTATCAGATCGCGATCAGCGGCCGCCGTGATCTCGCGCTGGCGCCGAGCCCGCGCATCGGTTTCGAGATGACCCTGCTGCGCATGCTCGCGTTCCAGCCCGCGCCGGTGGCGAGCGACGCGCCGACGCGCGCTGCGGCCGCGACCCGCGCTGCGGTGCTGCCATCGTCGTCAACGCCGGCGCCGACGCCAGTGGCCAATCCAACGCGTGCCGCGATCAGGCCGGTTGCCACCGTCGCCGATGCCGTATCCGCGCGTCCGCCCATGTCTGGCACGACCATGTCTGCTGCTGCAGCCTCGGCACAGATGCCGGAACCGGAACCGGAACCGACCAAAGTTGCTGCAGACACGTCCCGATTTGATGCCCAGTTCTGGCTTGACTTCGTCGTCCAATCCGATCTGCGTGGACCCGCGCGCGAATTCGCCACGAATCTGGGCTTTCTCGCCGACGATGGTGATGCCATTCGCGTTTCGCTGCCGGCCAGTCGCGAACATCTGCGCCATGATCTTTCGGTGCGCAAGTTGCAAGACGCGCTATCTGCGGCGACGACGCGCAATCTCCGGCTCGTGGTCGAGATCGCTGACGTCATCGGTGACACTGCGGCCACCCGCGCCGCGCGTGAAAAAACCGAACGTGAGGCCGCGGCAGAAGCGACCATCGCGCAAGATCCATTCGTGTTGCGTGCGATCGCCGACTTCGGCGCGCGCATCATTCCCGATACCACTC
>JAYUXS010000219.1:0-9796 GCA_043752845.1 Lysobacterales bacterium
TCGTGGCTGCTAACGTCACTCAAGAATTGCACCGGGCAGACATTTGAACCGCCACATCACCATTCTCCCCAGCGGTCACCAGTTCGATGTCGTCGATGGCGAGTCGGTGTTGGATGCGGCGCGGCGGGCGGGGTATGCGTTGCCGTATTCGTGTTTGAGCGGGTTATGCGGCAGTTGTCGTGCGCATGTGCTGGAAGGTCGCTGTCGCCATGACAGCGAAGTGCGCGCCCTGAGCGCGGCCGAGCGCGCGCGCGGCGATGTGTTGTTGTGTCAGGCGCATCCGGAAACTGATCTGACCATCGCGGTGCGCGAAGTACCGAGCGTGGCCGATCTGCCGCGACGCATGCTGAGCGTGAAACTGGTCGAACGCGATCTGCTCGCCGACGATGTGCTGCGGCTGCGCTTCAAGCCGCCGAAGGGCGAGCCGCTGCGCTGGCTGGCCGGGCAATACCTGGATGTGTTGTTGCCGGAAGGCAAGCGCCGCGCGTTTTCGATCGCGAACGCGCCGGAAGATGCGGGGCTGATCGAACTGCATGTGCGGCGTGTGCCCGGCGGAGGTTTCACGCAGCAGTTGTTCGAGGGATGGCCGCTCGGCTCATTGCTGCGCATCGAGGGTCCGCTCGGCACCTTCGTGCCGCGAGAGGACTCGGAACGGCCGATGATTTTCATGGCTGGCGGCACCGGCTTTGCGCCGATCAAGGCGATCATCGAGCACTTCCTGCACCTCGGCAGCGCGCGCCCGATCCATCTGTACTGGGGCGCGCGGCAGCCACAGGATCTGTATCTGCCGACGTTGCCCCAGCAATGGTCGAACCGCCATCCCGCCTTCACTTACACGCCGGTGCTGTCCGATGCCGAACCCGCACTCGAAGGCGCATATTGCAGCGGTGCCGTGCACGAAGCCGTGCTCGCAGACTTTCCCGATCTCGCAAAATTCGATCTGTACATGAGCGGACCGCCAGCGATGATCGAAGCCGCACGGCATCGCTTCATGGCCGCCGGTCTGCCGGAAGACCGGTTGTATTACGACTCATTCGAATACGCGCCCGATGTCATTGCTGCGATTCTCGCCGCGCGTGCGGGACTGAACTTGTGATCGGCATCGGCCGGGAATCAACTCAAATCCCGTGCTGCGCGCGCACGCTCTGGATGCGTTCGCGCACCTTGGCGGACAGGCTGGTCGAGGATTCGGCGCGGTCGAAGATTGACTTCAGCACGCGTTTTTCATCTTCGTCGACGACCTTGTCGCGCAGCGCGAGGCCGACCAGGAAATTGAGTTCGCCGTCGTCAATCGTGCCGTCGTCGGAAAACACCTTGATCGCGCTCCAGGCGATTTCGGTATAGCTCTTGGGTTGACTGCTCTTCGGTTGAATCAGGCTCATCAGCTCGCTCCTGGTTGGGTCCGAAACGTAACAACCGCCACAGCGCCGGACAACCGCGACCTGGCACCGTCGCGGTGCGTACTTGCGGGTCTCGCACCAGTAGCGTGCAAAGACCGGCCCCTTCTCCCAGCCAAGACGACGCAACTCGTTGATTTTACAAGCCTGCGTGTTGGCACGGCGATTGCGCAGCAAGGACACCCCCAATCCAAGGAGTCCAGCATGTCCGTCGAAAACGTTCTGAAGATGCTCAAGGACCACGAAATCGAGTTCGTCGACCTGCGTTTCGCCGACCTGCTCGGCAAGCAGCATCACGTCAGCTTCCCGGCGCATGCCATCGACGCGAGCACCTTCGAAGACGGCAAGATGTTCGACGGTTCGTCGATTGCTGGCTGGAAAGGCATCAACGAGTCCGACATGGTGCTGATGCCGGATGCGAGCACCGCGGTGCTCGACCCGTTCACCGAACACAACACCCTGATCCTGATCTGCGACGTGCTTGAGCCGAGCACGATGCAGGCCTACTCGCGGGACCCGCGCTCGACCGCGAAGCGCGCCGAAGCCTTCCTGAAGTCCTCGGGCATTGCCGATACCGCATTCTTCGGTCCGGAACCGGAATTCTTCATCTTCGACAACGTGCGCTGGAACAACAGCATGAATGCGGCCAGTTTCGAGATCGAATCGGAAGAAGCGGCGTGGAGCTCGAACAAGACCTACGAATCCGGCAATACCGGTCATCGTCCGGTGGTGAAGGGCGGTTATTTCCCGGTCGCGCCGGTCGATTCGCTGCAGGACATCCGCAGCGAGATGTGCAAGGTGCTCGAAGCCATGGGCCAGACCGTGGAAGTGCATCATCACGAAGTCGCAACCGCCGGCCAGTGCGAGATCGGCGTCAAGTTCAACACCATGGTTGCGAAGGCCGATGAACTGTTGAACCTCAAGTACGTGGTCAAGAACGTCGCGCACCGCAACGGCAAGACTGCGACCTTCATGCCGAAGCCGATCGTCGGCGACAACGGCTCGGGCATGCATGTACACCAGTCGCTCGCGAAGGGTGGCCAGAACCTGTTCGCCGGCGACAGCTACGGCGGCCTGAGCCAGCTCGCGCTCTGGTACATCGGCGGTATCTTCAAGCATGCACGCGCGATCAACGCGTTCACCAATTCGACCACGAACAGCTACAAGCGCCTCGTACCTGGCTTCGAAGCACCGGTGATGCTCGCCTACTCGGCGCGAAATCGCTCCGCCTCGTGCCGCATTCCGTGGGTGTCGAGCCCGAAGGCACGCCGTATCGAAATCCGCTTTCCGGATCCGGTCAACTCCGGCTACCTGACTTTTGCGGCGCTGATGATGGCCGGCCTCGATGGCATCCGGAACAAGATCGATCCGGGTGCGCCGAGCGACAAGGACCTGTATGACCTGCCGCCGGAAGAAGCGAAGGACATCCCGACCGTCTGCCATTCGCTCGATCAGGCGCTCGAAGCGCTCGACAAGGACCGCGAATTCCTGAAAGCCGGCGGCGTGTTCAACGACGACATGATCGACGGCTACATCGACCTGAAGATGCAGGAAGTCACCAAGTTCCGCGCCGCGACGCACCCGCTTGAGTTCCAGTTGTATTACTCGATCTAGGTCACGCGCATGGCCCGCTCCGGTTGCACAACGATGGTTTGACGACGACGAAACGCCCGGCCCCGCGCCGGGTTTTTTTTGGCGAGCATGGCTGAGCGCGCGTTAGCGCACCGAGTCGCGAAGAGTGATGCGGGATCCTCATGTTTTCAGCTGGCCGGTTACGACGGCTTCAACCCTTTCCAGGCAAGACCATGGCCAAGGTCGAGAATCGCAAGTGGAAATTCATTCTGACGGCCATGGCCTCGGTATTGGTGACCGTGCTGGCGATGAATTTTCGCACGCCGGAAAAACGCATCGCGCAGCAAGTGACGCATCGCCAAGGGGTATTCCATCCGCAGTTCGAGCGCGAGATGGGTACGCTGATGGGCCCGGCGATCCTGCCCGGAAACCGCGTGACCGCACTCCAAAACGGCAACGAGATCTTCCCTGAGATGCTGGGCGCGATTGCCGGCGCTCGTCGCAGCGTCTGCTTCGAAACGTACATTTACTGGTCAGGGCAGGTCGGCCGCGACTTTGCCGCTGCTCTGATCGAACGCGCGCGCGCCGGCGTCAAGGTTCACGTGATGCTTGACTGGGTCGGCAGCGGAAAGATGAAATCGTCGATGCTCGATCAGATGATCGCTGCCGGCGTACAGCTGGAACGCTATCGCCCGCTGCACTGGTACAGCTTGGCACGTCTGAACAACCGCACCCACCGAAAGCTGCTGATCGTGGATGGCGCGGTCGGGTTCACCGGTGGCGTCGGCATCGCCGATGATTGGCTGGGAAACGCACAAGATTCGGCGCACTGGCGCGACGCGCACTTCAAGCTGGAGGGTCCAGCGGTGGCCGAGATGCAGTCGGCCTTCATGGACAACTGGATCAAGACCACCGGGGCCGTGCTGAACGGGGCGGAGTATTTTCCGGAACTGCCACCAGTCGGCGACCAACGCGCGCAATTGTTCATCAGCTCGCCTTCCGGCGGCAGCTCAAGCATGCGCCTGATGTATCTGCTGTCGATCGCGGCGGCAGAGCGGAGCATCGACATCGCAGCCTCATACTTCGTTCCGGACGCGCTGATGAGCGACGCCCTGGTTGCCGCAAGGCGGCGCGGCGTGAAAGTCCGCGTGCTCCTGCCTGACAAGCACCTGGATTCCGAGGTTGTACGCATTGCCTCCAAACGCACTTGGGGGCCACTGCTGGAACAAGGCGTGGAGGTTCATCTCTACGAGCCGACCATGATGCACATCAAGATGCTGATCTTCGATGGGCGCATGGTTTCGGTCGGGTCGACCAACTTCGACATGCGCTCATTCGAGCTGAACGACGAGGCCAGCCTGAACATCTATGACGACGCCTTTGCCCGACAGATGACGGCAGTATTCGAGCGTGATCTGGAGCAGGCGACGCCCTACAGCCTCCAGATGTGGCAGCAGCGGTCGTGGAAGCAACGCTTCTTCGAAATGGTGGTGTTGCCCATCAAGTCGCAGCTTTGAACCATCGAGGCGCCCGTTGACCGAGTCGGGCGTTTGGTTTTCGGCTAGCGTTCCGCCATGCCTCTTGCCGACACCCTGCCCTTGCTCGACGCGCTCAGCCTGCCGCTGTTGCTGGTCGACCGTGATCTGCGCATCGTGATGCCGAACGCGGCCTTCTGTGCATGGACCGGTGCCGGCGCTAGGCGCTGGAACGGGATCGCGTTGGCCGATCTCGGCGGTGCTGGCGGCACGCTGCTGGCGGCACTTTCGCGCAGCCAGATCGACGCGCAGATTCAGCGCGTCGGCAATGTCGTGTTCCATGCGAAGCCTGATCTCGAATTGCGCGCGGACGTGGTGTGCAACGTTCTGTCGGTCGCGGGCGCGGCCTTCCTGATCGAATGGCACCCGGCTTCGCATCTGCCCGAGGCCGACCGCGCTGCGGCACTGCCGAATGCCCTCGCCGCCACACTCAAGGGCTTGGCCCATGAAGTGCGAAATCCACTTGCCGGTTTGCGCGGCGCGGCACAATTGCTGGCGCGACGCATCAGCGACCCGGACGCGCGACGCTACATCGAGGTGATCGATGCCGAGACGACGCGCTTGGCCGATCTCGTCGAGCGCCTGCTCGATCCGCATCCGTCGCGGCCGTTCGCGGCGCTGAACATCCACGATGTCCTGGAACGTGTGCGCAATCTCGCCGAGGCCGATGCCGGCTGGAGCGCGCGCATCACCCGCGACTACGACCCGAGTCTGCCCGAGCTTCACGGTGACCGCGACCGGCTGATCCAGGCGATGCTGAATCTCGTGCGGAACGCGCTCGAAGCCGGCGCGAATGAGGTGCGATTGCGCTCGCGCGCCGAGCACGGCGTAATGATCGGCGAGGCGACGCATCGACTCGCGCTGCGCATCGACGTGATCGACGACGGCCGTGGCATTCCCGAAGCGCTCGCCCCGCGGGTGATGTTGCCACTGGTTTCCGGCCGCGCCGAAGGTAGCGGTCTCGGGCTCGCGCTCGCACAGGAAATCGCCCGCGAGCACGGCGGCGGCTTGAACTTCGTCAGTCGCGCCGGGCATACCGTTTTCACGTTGCTGCTGCCTTATGAGCGCGCTCTGGGTGACAATGCCGCATGAGCGAAATCTGGATCGTTGATGACGACCGTTCGGTGCGTTTCGTACTCGCCGAATCGATGCGCGATGCCGGCTATTCGGTGCGCGACTTCGACAACGCACGCGCTGCGCTGAGCGTGCTCGCGCATGCCGAACCAGACGTCGTGTTCACCGACGTGCGCATGCCCGGCACCGACGGCTTCGCGTTTCTCGACGCACTGAAGCGTGCCAAACCCGATGTGCCGGTGATCGTGATGAGCGCCTATACCGACGTCGCCAGCACCAGCGCCGCGTTTCGTGGCGGCGCCTTCGATTTCCTGCCGAAACCTTTTGATCTGGATGCCGCCACACGCCTGGTCGAACGTGCGCTGGCACAACGCGGACCACAGGCCGCGCCGCGCATGGCCGCCATCGTCGAAACAGCGCTGCTCGGCGAGTCGGCGCCGATGCGCGAGTTGTTCCGCGCCATCGGCCGCGTCGCCGCGACCAATTTGAATGTGTTGATCACCGGCGAAACCGGCACCGGCAAGGAACTGGTGGCGCGCGCGCTGCACACGCACAGCCTGCGCAACCACGCGCCACTGGTGGCGCTGAACACGGCTGCAATTCCGAGTGAATTGCTTGAGTCCGAGCTGTTCGGACATGAAGCCGGCGCCTTCACCGGCGCGCACAAGCGCCACATCGGCCGCTTCGAACAGGCGGCGGGCGGCACCCTGTTCCTCGATGAAATCGGCGACATGCCGATCGCATTGCAAACGCGCTTGCTGCGCGTGCTCGCAGAGGGCGAGTTCTACCGTGTAGGCGGTCGTGAATTGATCCGCGTCGACGTGCGTGTCATTGCCGCAACCCATCAAGATCTTGAAGCACGCGTCGCGCAAGGCGATTTCCGCGCCGATCTGCTGCATCGCCTGGATGTCGTGCGCCTCGACATTCCGCCCCTGCGCGCGCGTGCTGACGACATCACCCTGCTAGCACAAGGCTTTCTCGACCGCGCCACGCGCGAGGCACGGGTCGAGTCCAAGCGTTTCAGTACGGAAGCCATGGCGCGGCTGCGCACGCACGACTGGCCAGGCAATGTGCGGCAACTGGAAAACCTCTGTCGGCGCGTGGCGGTCATCACCTCGGGGCGCGACGTCGGCCTCGCGGAACTGCCGAACTTTCTGCGCGACCCGGAAATCGCGGCCAGAGGCCGCTCCCACGGCCGCAATGATGGCGACCTCGGGGCAACGATGGGAGCGGCCTCGGACCGCGAACTAGACTGGCCCGGATCACTGCGCTCGGCGATCCAACTCTCGCTGCGCGACGGTAGCCAACGCGAGGGCCGCATCGGCGTGTTCGACGAGGCGCGAGAACTGTTCGACAAGACCCTATTGGAAGCCGCACTCGAGCTGACCCGCGGCCATCGTGTCGAAGCCGCGCGACTGCTTGGCATCGGTCGCAACACGATCACGCGCAAGCTTGGGAGCTCGCGGACGCGGCGGTAGGACTTTCTCCTCTCTCCCGTCGAGGGAGAGAGGAAAGCACGCCGGTGAAACGTGTCTCAAGCCGAAACCGCCAAACTCTCGCGGTGGTAGATGCGGGCCGTGATCGCGGCGGTGATGCTCGCAAGGAGCAAACCGCTGCCAGCCAGCACCAGCCATTCGATCGGCGCGATCGATTCGGCGCGCGCCAGTTTCATGATCGCCTGATGCTGAGCCAGCAGCGGCACCGCGAACATCCACAGCTGCACCTTGATCGGCACCACCATCATGATCATGGTCGGGATCAGCGGCACGATCGTGAACAGGCCGAGCCAACTCTGCGCTTCGCGATAACTCTTCGCGTTCGCGGCGATCAGGGTCTGCAGCGACGACGCGATCAGCACCACCGGCACCAGCGCGAACAGCATCTGCGCGAACACGCCGACGCCGAAGTTGAAGGTCACGCCGAGCTTCGCCAACGGCATCTGCGGCAGGATCACGGCAAATGCAATCAAGGTCAGCAGCAGCGAAGTGATCGCGAAGGCCGAAGTCGCCGCGAGCTTGCCGAGCATGATCTGGCCACGCGGCACCGGCGTCGCCAGCAGCGGTTCGAGCGACTGGCGTTCGCGTTCGCCGGCGGTTGTGTCGATCGCGAGATACATGCCGCCCATGAAGGCACCGAGGATCAGCATGTACGGCAGGAAGGCCAGGAACTGCGCCCCTTTGGAGACCGCCGAAGCCTGATCGCGATCGACAATCGCGATCGGGTTGATCACCGTGGGATTCATGCCGCGCGCCACCAACCGCAAGGCACCGACGGTGCGGGCATACGCCTGCAGGGCCGCTTCGACGCGTCGCCGCGAAGCCTCGGTATCCTGACGCGAAGCATCGAAGATCAGTTCAACTTCCGCTGGCTCGCCCTTGTTCCACGCCTTCACGTAGTCATCGTCAATGCGCAGGATCACTTCCTCGTCCTGCGCCTTGATCGCGGCGATCGGATCGGCCGGTCCCTTTTCGATGACGATGTTGCGGGTGCCGATGAAGGCGACCAGGTTCGGTGCCAGTTCGGCACCGATCACCGGCAGTTCCAGCGGCTTTTCACCACGACTGAGTTCACGCGTCAGAATGGTCGAAATCATGATCGCGAAGAGTGCCGGCCCGAGCAGCGGGCTGAGGATCAGCGCATTCAGCACGGTCTTGCGGTCACGCAGATTTTCGATCACTTCCTTGCGGAAGATGGTCCAGATTGCTGATTTCATCCGTAATGATTTCATCCGAACAGCCCCTCATCCGTGCCGATCGCCTTGACGAAGGCGTCTTCGAGATTCGCTTCACCGGTCTGCGCACGCAGCGCGTCCGGTGAACCCTGTGCCACCACCTTGCCCTTGGCGATCACGATGATGTGATCGCACAGCGCCGCCACCTCCTGCATGATGTGCGACGAAAACAGCACGCAGCGGCCCTCGTCGCGCAGTTTGTGCAGGAAGGTACGCATCGCCCGCGTCGACATGACATCGAGCCCGTTTGTCGGTTCGTCGAGGATCACGTTGCGCGGATCGTGGATCAGCGCGCGCGCGATTGCCGTCTTCACACGCTGGCCTTGCGAGAAGCCTTCGGTGCGACGTTCGGCAATGTCCTGCATGCCGAGTGCCTGGATCAGCGCGGCGGTGCGTTGTTCGGTCAGCGCGCCATCCATGCCATGCAGGTCGGCGAAGTAGCGGATGTTTTCGCGCGCCGTCAGGCGCTTGTACAGACCACGCGAGTCCGGCAGCACGCCGAGACGACGGCGTACCTGCACGGTCTCGGTTTGCGCGTCGAGCGAGTCAACCAGGACTTGGCCGCGGTCCGGGGTCATCAAGGTGTACAGCATGCGCAGGCAAGTGGTCTTGCCGGCGCCGTTCGGGCCGAGCAGGCCGGTGATCTTGCCGTCCTCGGCGGTGAAGCTGACGCCGTCGACGGCTTTCACCGCGCCGAAGGCCTTGTGCAAATCGCGAACTTCGATCATGGCTTACGGACTCCAGCCGTTGGCATTCAGGAATGCCGGGGTCACCGGCATCGCGTCCAGGCATTTCACGTCGAGCGCCTTGGCGTCCTTGCTGCCGATGAATTCGGCGGCGAGTTTCGGCATGCAGCCGGCGGTCAGCACGATATGGCCGCGACCGCGCACGGTGAGGTGGCGTCCATTCGCGTAATCCTTTGCCGCTTCATCGCCATAACGCGGCGGCGTCACCGGGTCGAACTCGCCGGACAGCAGCAGCACCGGCACGTCGCTCTGGATCGGGTCGTTGAAATCCTTGGGCCGCGCGCCCACCGGCCAGCCGGCACATTGCGCCTGCACCACGGTGAGCATGTCGGTACCGAGCAGGGTCGCGCCATCGGCTTCGTCGACGACGAAGCGCCCGGCGTCTTCGGCACAGATCACCGACAACTGCATGCCGTGCATGATCGACTCGCCGAGATCGCCGGCAGCGAGGTCGGCCTGTCCCATCAGGTGTTCGGCATTGCCCGAAGCGGCCTCGTGCAACGCAAGCGGCAACAGGGCCGCCGCTTCTGGCGAGTAGGCGAACAGACGCACCGTGGTCGCGAGATGGCCAAAGGTCAGTTCTTCGTGCCGCAAGACGTCGCTCTTCGGATCACGGAACGAAACCTTGCGCGGTGCGACTCGCAATTCGGCCTTGAGTCGCGTCAAGTCATCCTGCGGATCACCGAAAGTCTTGAAGCAAGCTTGGTCATCGCGACAACGCTGGAAGATGCCGGCCAGGGC
>JAYUXS010000220.1:0-9787 GCA_043752845.1 Lysobacterales bacterium
CGACGGCGAAGCCCAGGTCGAACGCACCCTGATGCGGCTGCTCGGTTACCGCGTGTTCGAGGACGACGAAGGCAAGATGAACCGCTCGCTGCATGACATCGCCGGCGGCCTGCTGCTGGTGTCGCAGTTCACGCTTGCCGCCGACACCAGGAAGGGCATGCGCCCGAGTTTCACCTCGGCCGCACCGCCCGAAGCCGGCCTACGCTGGTTCAACCGTCTGGCCGAACGTGCCCGCGCCGCGCATACCGTCGTCGAAACCGGCCAGTTCGGCGCGAACATGCAGGTGCATCTCGTCAACGATGGCCCGGTGACGTTCTGGCTACAGGCCCGGTAGTTATCAATCAATGGCTTGGCCGCCCTTGACAGCCTGCCTATACTGTTTGTCCTTCTGCCGGAAGCGCACTGCGCGCGACACGGACTCCCGTTCACCTGACCCCGTCGCAGACAACCGCGACGCGATCCGTGTCCGCTTCCGGCAACAAACATCGTTTAGACCTTGCATCCCTTGGAGTGAACATGGCCACTGAATTCGTCGAAAAGCGCGATCAACAGTCTGAAATCAAGCAGCTGATCACCAAGGGCAAGGAGCAGGGCTATCTGACTTATGCCGAGGTCAATGACCATTTGCCCGATGATATCGTCGATCCCGAACAGATCGAAGACATCATCAGCATGATCAACGACATGGGCATCGCGGTGCATGAGACTGCGCCGGACGCCGAGACGCTGTTGTTGCAGGAAACCCCGGCCGCACAGGACGATGAAACCGCGACTGAAGAGGCCATTCAGGCTTTGTCGGCGGTCGAGGAAACCGGCCGCACCACCGACCCCGTGCGCATGTACATGCGCGAAATGGGCACCGTCGAACTGCTCACCCGCGAAGGTGAAATCGCGATCGCGAAGCGCATCGAGGAAGGCTTGGCGCAGGTGCAGAACGCGCTGTCGCAATTCCCGTGGTCGGTGTCGCTGCTGCTCGAGGAGTATGAGTCGCACCTCGACGGCAAGAAGCGCATGAGCGAATTCCTCACCGGCTTCTATGACCTTGAAGCCGCCGCTGCAGAAGCCGCTGCCGCGCTCACCGAAGCCATGCTCGAAGCCGAGGAACAAGGCACCGCGCCGGCCAAGGACGTCGACGACGAAGCCGCGGATGGTGACGCCGAAGAATCGACACCCGGCGACACCGGCCCGGATCCGGCCGAAGTGAAGCGGCGCATGGAATTGTTCGGCGACTATTACGAGAAGTTCAAGGTCTCGCACGCCAAGGTCGGCGCCGAAGACAAGAAGACGCTGAAGCTGCGCAAGTCGATCCAGGAAGAGTTCCTGAAGCTCAAGCTGCCGTCGATCATGATCGACGGCATGGTCAAGAAGCTGCGCGAAGTCGTGAATACGGTGCGCAGCCACGAGCGCGCGATCATGGATCTCGCCATCCGCGTCGGCAAGATGCCGCGCAAGGAATTCCTGAAGGCGTTCCCGGGCAAGGAAACCAATCTACGCTGGGTCGAGAACGAAGCGCGCAAGGGCACCAAGTGGGCGAATGCGATCAAGGGTTGCAAGGCGCAAATCCAGGAACAGCAGGAACGCCTGATGGGCCACGAAGCGACGCTGTACCTGTTGCTGCCCGAGATCAAGGACATCAACCGGCACATGTCGATTGGTGAAGCCAAGGCACGTCGCGCCAAGAAGGAAATGGTCGAGGCCAATCTGCGTCTGGTCATCTCGATCGCGAAGAAGTACACGAACCGCGGCCTGCAGTTCCTGGACCTGATCCAGGAAGGCAATATCGGTTTGATGAAGGCCGTGGACAAGTTCGAATACCGCCGCGGTTACAAGTTCTCGACCTATGCAACGTGGTGGATCCGCCAGGCGATCACGCGTTCGATCGCCGATCAGGCGCGCACCATCCGTATCCCGGTGCACATGATCGAGACGATCAACAAGCTCAACCGCATCAGTCGCCAGATGCTGCAGGAAATGGGTCGCGAGCCGACGCCGGACGAACTGGCGCTGAAGATGGAAATGCCCGAGGACAAGATCCGCAAGGTGTTGAAGATCGCCAAGGAACCGATCTCGATGGAAACGCCGATCGGCGACGACGAAGACTCGCATCTCGGCGACTTCATCGAAGACACCTCGGTCGAATCGCCGCTCGATTCCGCAACCACCACCGGCCTGCAGGAAACCGTACACGAAGTGCTCGCCGGGCTGACGCCGCGCGAAGCGAAAGTGCTGCGCATGCGTTTCGGTATCGACATGAATACCGACCACACCCTGGAAGAAGTCGGCAAGCAATTCGACGTGACGCGTGAACGCATCCGTCAGATCGAAGCCAAGGCGCTGCGCAAGCTGCGTCATCCGAGCCGTTCGGAACAGCTGCGCTCGTTCCTCGATCTCGACTGATCGAATCAACAAGTCTCGGAACGCAAAACGGCCGCGATCACTCGCGGCCGTTTTGTTTGTGCGATCTACCCAGAGATCACTTCAGGTCGAAGCGGTCGTTGTCCATCACCTTGGCGAAGGCTGCTGCGAAATCTTTCGCGAACTTCGCCTGCGCATCGCTGGTGGCATAGACCTCGGCGATCGAACGCAGCTGCGCGTTCGATCCGAACACGAGGTCGACGACGGTACCCGTCCACCTGACCGCACCGGTCTTGCGGTCGCGGCCTTCGAGGACGTTGGCGTCGCTTTCCGATCGTTTCCACGCCGTGCCGATGTCCAGCAGGTTCACGAAGTAGTCGTTGCTCAGCGTTTCCGGACGATCGGTGAACACGCCGTGCCTGGCTTGACCGAAATTGGCATTGAGCACACGCAGGCCGCCGATGAGCACGGTTATTTCCGGCGCAGTCAGGCCGAGCAACTGCGCCTTGTCGACCAGAAGTTCGGCGGCGGAGCCCTCAAAGCCCTTCTGCACGTAGTTGAGGAAACCATCCGCCTTCGGCTCAAGTGCGGCGAACGAATGCGCATCGGTCTGGTCTTGGCTTGCGTCGGTACGACCCGGATTGAACGGCACCGTCAGGTCCTGTCCACCTTTCTTCGCCGCCGCTTCGATGGCCGCACAACCACCAAGCACGATCAGGTCGGCCAGCGAGATCTTCTTGCCGCCGGAAGCGACGCCGTTGAACTCGCCCTGGATCGCTTCGAGCTTGGCCAGCACCTTCGCCAGTTCGGCCGGCTGATTGACCGCCCAATCCTTCTGCGGCGCGAGGCGGATGCGCGCACCGTTGGCACCGCCGCGCTTGTCACTGCCGCGAAACGTCGATGCCGATGCCCAGGCGGTGTTGACCAGTTGTCCGACCGACAGGCCGGAAGCGAGCAGCTTGGCCTTGAGCGCGACGATGTCGTTCGCATCGACGAGCGCATGATCGACCGCCGGTACCGGGTCCTGCCAGATCAGCACTTCATTCGGTACCAGCTTGCCGAGATAGCGGGCACGCGGACCCATGTCACGGTGGGTCAGCTTGAACCAGGCGCGGGCAAAAGCGTCAGCAAATTCCTGCGGATTCTGGTGGTAGCGGCGCGAAATTTTCTCGTAGGCCGGGTCCATGCGCAGCGACAGATCGGCCGTCGTCATCATCGGCGGGTGCTTCTTCGATGGGTCGTGTGCGTCCGGGATCAGGTGCTCGGGTTTGGGGTCCTTCGGTGTCCACTGATGAGCGCCGGCCGGGCTCTTGCTGAGCACCCATTCGTAGCCGAACAGCATGTCGAAATAGCCCATGTCCCAGGTCGTGGGGTTCGGTTTCCAGGCGCCTTCGATGCCACTGGTGATGGTGTGCACGCCCTTGCCGCTGCCGAACGCGTTCTGCCAGCCGAGGCCTTGGTCGGCGATATCGGCACCTTCCGGCTCGCGCCCGACGAGGGCCGCATCACCAGCGCCGTGTGCTTTGCCGAAGGTGTGGCCACCAGCAACAAGCGCGACCGTCTCTTCGTCGTTCATCGCCATGCGCGCAAAGGTCTCGCGCACGTCGCGCCCGGAGCCGATCGGATCGGGGTTGCCATCCGGACCCTGCGGGTTCACGTAGATCAGGCCCATCTGCACCGCCGCGAGCGGGTTGGCAAGCTCGCGCTCGCCCGAGTAGCGGCTGTTGGGTTTGTCGCTGGTCGCCAGCCACTCGGTTTCCGCGCCCCAGAAAATGTCCGCTTCCGATTCCCAGATGTCGGCACGACCACCTGCGAAACCGAAGGTCTTGAAGCCCATCGAGTCCATCGCGACGGTGCCAGCCAGTACCAGCAAATCGGCCCAGCTCAGCTTGCGCCCGTATTTCTGCTTGATTGGCCACAGCAGACGCCGCGCCTTGTCGAGATTGCCGTTGTCCGGCCAGCTGTTTTCCGGTGCGAATCGTTGTGCGCCATTGCCGGCACCACCGCGACCGTCGGCGATGCGATAAGTGCCCGCGGCGTGCCAGCTCAAACGGATGAAGAGCCCGCCATAGTGACCCCAGTCGGCCGGCCACCACTCCTGCGAGTCGGTCATCAGTGCCGTCAGATCCTTGATCACTGCGTCGAGATCGAGCGTGTTGAACTCCTTGGCATAGTCGAAGCCCGCGTCCATCGGATTGGACTTGGTCGAATGCTGGTGCAGGACGTTCAGGTTCAACTGTTCAGGCCACCAGGCGGCATTGCCATGGGCGCCGGATTTCGCATGCGGGGCGGGGCCGGCAGCGAACGGGCATTTCGATTCGGTAGACATGGTGCTCTCCTGAGGGTTGTTGCAAATTTCACCATGAAGTGTGGACCTCGGTGACCGATAGATAAAATCGTTTATCACGATTGAATTCATAGTCATCGTATATCAACGGACCTCGACGCCGTCCCGGGATCTGCGTCCAGAGCTTGCGCGCTCCGGCGCCTGGCACACATCACGTGCTTCGTCAGGGTCGCGCGGGTCGGTCATAATTCGCGGATGCTCACTTTTTCCAGCGTCTTGCTCCGCCTGTTGCGTCCGCACCAATGGGCGAAAAATCTGCTGGTGCTGGTGGCGGTGTTGACTTCGCACCGCTTCGGCGACCAACACGCGTGGCAACATGCCCTGTTGATGCTGGTGGGTTTCTGCCTGGCAGCGTCGGCAATCTACGTGATCAATGATGCACTCGATATCGAAGCGGACCGGGCGCATCCCGACAAGTCGTTGCGGCCGTTTGCGAGCGGCGCCTTGTCGCCGATGCACGCCTGGTGGCTGGCACCTTTGCTGCTCGCAGGCGCGGGTGCGATCACTCGGTCGCTGAACGTGGAAGCACAGACGGTGCTCGCGGTTTATGTCGCGCTGTCGCTCGGCTACTGCTTCCTGTTCAAGCGCGTGCTGTGGCTGGACGTGATGGTGCTGGCCGCGCTTTATGTCTTGCGCGTGGCCGCTGGCGCTTACGCGATCATGGTGCCGTTGAGCCCTTGGCTGCTCGGATTCGCATTGTTCCTGTTCGTCAGTCTGGCGGCGCTGAAGCGCTACGGAGAACTGATGATGCGCACGCAGGACCTGCTCGATGGTCGTGCCTACCGCGCGGGGGACGCACCCGTGGTGCTGGCGATCGGCGCGGCATCGGCATTGACCGCGGTGCTGGTGCTGGCGTTGTATGTGCAAAGCGACGATGTGCGCACGCTGTACGCGAAACCGCAGCTGTTGTGGCTGGCCGCGCCGGTGATGCTGTACTGGCTGGCGCGGCTGTGGACGCTGGCCGGGCGCGGCGAATTGCGCGCCGACCCGATCCTCTTCGCGCTGCGCGATGGCAGCAGTTACGTCGCCGGCGTGGCCCTGCTCGCCGTGTTCGGCAGCGCCTTGTGATGCCTGTCTGATGTCGCTCGTGCGCGCACGCTGGCTGTTCGTTTTGCTCGCAGTGATCGCGGTGCTGCTGGCGTGGCCGGCGTTGAACGGGGCGCTGCTCAGCGACGACATCTCGCTGTTCTACTGGCTGCTGGATTGGGAACAGAAACGCGGTATCTGGACGACGATCGCGGCGAAGTTCGGCGAAGGCCTGGATGTGCCGAGCCACTACTACCGGCCACTGGCACTGATCAGCTATGGCCTCGACCATGTCGTCCACGGGTTCGATGCGCGCGGCTGGCACTTGACCACGTTTGCGATGCATCTGCTGAACGCGGCACTGGTGATGTGCGTCGCCCTGCGTCTGCATACCGACGCTTGGCGTGCGCTCACCGCCGCTGCCGTGTTCGTGTTCTTTCCGTTGTCGGCGGAAGTCAGCATCTGGAGCGCGGGCCGTTACGACGCATTGGCCCTGAGCGGCATGCTGATCGCGGTCTACGGACATCTGCGCGCGCAGGGCAATGACCGCTGGCGCGCGTTGAGCCTTGCCGGCTTCGTGCTTGGGCTGATGGCAAAAGAGGCTGCGATGACAACACCGGGGCTGCTCGTCATCGCCAGTTTCCTGCGCAGCGAAATCGGCGAGAGCGTCGTCGCGCGTTGCCTGCGCACACTGCGCGAGAACATCGGCAGCATCGTGATCTTCTTTGCCTATCTCGGCTTCCGCTACGCGTTGTTCGGTTCGGCCTTGCAGGTGTATCCGGGCAGCGATCCCGGCGCAGCGCTCGGTGCCGGCGAAATCCTCGCGCGCTTGTCGGCGCTCGCGACCATCCCGCAAGCGGTGTTCGCAGGCGCGCCGATGCTTGGTCTGATGTGCCTGATCGTCAGCATATGTGCCGTCCTAGCTGCCGCCTTCATTGCGCAGCGCGACCGCGTGCTGACGCAGACCTGGTTGCTGCCGCTGGCTTGGACCGCGTTGTCGCTGATCGCGCTGGTGCCGCATCTCGACAACATCATGAGCACCGGGGAAGGTGGTCGCTTCTACTACGCGACGGCGGCGTGGTTTGCCTTGCTGGTTGCGGGCGCGGCCGGTGCCGTGCCGCGACGAGTTCGCCTGCTTGCCGTGGTCGCTATCGCCGCCTGCTTTGCCAGCGCGCAACGACCCTTGCTGCACGCCTGGCGCGATGCCGGTGTCGCGATGCAGGCGCTGATCCCCGAACTTGATCGAGCTGCTGCAACCTTGCCGGACGACGCCTTCGCGCTGGTCATGGTCCCCGACCATCTCGGCCCGGTGCCCTTCGCACGCAATGCCCAGGGCGGCATCGTCATGCCGCCGCTGCAGTCCATCTCGCTGCTGCCGAAACTGGTGCCCTTCGTTCCGGAAGATCGTGCGCAGTGGCCGCTACGCATCCGTGATGGGCTGGTCGCACAAGTGAAAGGCGATCCCGCCGCCGCACCGCGCCTCGACGCCGTGTTCTGCTACGACGCCACTGCACACAAAATCATCCGCGCCGACGTGGTGCCGGACTGGCGTGATGCGGCGGCGTTCGAAGCACACTGGCGCGAGTTCATCGCAGGTTCCTCTTGCCGTCATGGGTATGAGGAACTCGGCTTGCACCCATCGTCCGGCGCGCCAGCTGCTGGCGATTTAGAAGTCGCGCCGCTATCGTCGCCACCCCACGCGGGCCTGTAGCTCAACGGTTAGAGCAGGGGACTCATAATCCCTTGGTTCACGGTTCGAATCCGTGCGGGCCCACCAAACCAGATTGAGGGCCGCATGTGTTTGCGCGTTCACTCAATGCGCCTTTGCTACGCGCCGAAAACGACGCGCCCACGGGCCACCCCAATGCAGCTTTCACCACAGCCGCCACAGTGCTAGAAAGTGCGACCCCAAGGAGCCACGACCATGCGCGTCCTGATTTATCCCCACCTGATACACACTTGCTTGATGGTGACTGCCATGTTGATGACGCTGACCTGCGCGAGCGCCGAACAACTCACCATCGACCGCATTTACGATGCACCGGCGTTGGCCGGCAAGACGCCGCAGAACCTGAAGGTGTCGCCCGATGGCACGCGCGTGACCTTTCTGCGCGGCAAGGAGACCGACCAGTACCAGCTCGATCTTTGGGAATACGACATCGCTTCGAAGGAGACGCGCCTGCTGGTCGATTCGAAGGTGCTGATGCCGGGCGAAGAGACGTTGTCGGATGAGGAAAAAGCGCGCCGCGAACGCGCGCGAACGGCGAGCCTCAAGGGCATCATCGACTACGGCTTCTCACCGGATGGCCAGTCGCTGCTGTTTCCGCTCAACGGCGAAGTGTTTCTGTACAAGCTCGTTGTCGACGAGACTGCGCAAGCCGAACGCGTGCGCAAGCTGACGAGCAAGGAACTCGGCTTCGCGACCGACGCGCGCGTGTCGCCCAAGGGCAAGTACGTCAGCTTCGTGCGCAACCAGAATCTGTGGGTGATCGAGCTCGCGACCGACCGTTCGATCCAGCTCACGCATGATGGTGGTGGCTTGATCAGCAACGGTGTTGCCGAGTTCATCGCGCAGGAAGAAATGGGCCGCTTCGAAGGCTACTGGTGGGCACCGGACGACAGCATGATCGCGTTTGCGCGCGTCGATGAAACACCGGTGCCGGTGCAGCTCCGCTTCGAGATCAATGCCGACAGCATGTCGGTGATCGAGCAGCGTTATCCCGCGGCTGGCCAGCCCAACGCGACCGTCAAGCTCGGCGTGATCCGTATGGTCGATACTGCGGCAGCAGCGGTGATCACCGATGGCGAACGGGCAACATTGTTGCCAGGCGCGGCCAAGGTGCGTTGGGTTGATCTCGGCAGCGATGACGACATCTATCTGGCACGCGCCAAATGGTTTGCCGACAGCAGCGCGCTCGGTGTGCAGGTGCAGACGCGCAATCAGCGCACACTCGATTTACGCGCCTGGTCGGCCAAGGACGGTGCGATTCGAAGCCTGTTGACTGAGACCAGTAAAACCTGGGTCAACCTGTTCGACGACCTGCATTTTCTGGAAGCCAGCGGCGATTTCATCTGGCCGAGCGAGCGCGATGGTTTCAAGCGTCTGTATCTGCACGGCGCCGATGGTGCGATGAAATATGCGCTGACGCCGGAGAACTGGGTGGTCGACGATTTGCTCGCCGTCGATGAAAAGAACGACCGCGTGTTCTTCGCTTCCGGTGGTCCCGATCCGACGCAGCGACATGTCTATGTCACGCCCCTGTCGACCGCCGTGCGCGACGTGAGCCAGCTCACCCACGGCAGTGGCTGGCATGACGCGAGTTTTCCGAAACAGGCCAATGTCTTCGTCGGCCGCTACTCCGATCCGGCGACACCGCCGCAGGTCAAGCTCTACGACGCCAGCGGTGCCGAGCTGGCGACGCTTGAGGGCAACGCTCTCGCCGAAGGCCATCCGTACTGGCCTTACGCCGCTGAACACGTGACGCCTGAAATCGGCGAAATCACCGGTGCCGAGGGACAAAAACTGCTCTATCGCGTGTATAAGCCGTCGGACTTCAATGCCGAGCGCAAGTATCCGGTCATCGTGAACATCTACGGTGGGCCGCATGGCCAGAATGTCACCCGCAGCTGGGGCGACAGCTTCCACCAGGTGCTGGTGCGCCGCGGCTTCGTCGTGTTCCAGCTCGACAATCGCGGCATGGACCGCCGCGGCAAGGCGTTCGAAGAAGCGCTGTTCCGGAAGATGGGCAGCGTCGAAGTTGTCGACCAACGCGAAGGCGTGAAATGGCTACGCACCCAGCCCTGGGTGGACGGCGAAAAGATCGGCATGTTCGGCTGGAGCTACGGCGGCTACATGGCGCTGCATCTGCTTGGCCAGGCTTCCGATGATTTCGCGGCGGTCGTCGCCGGTGCGCCGGTCAGCGACTGGGCGCTCTACGACACGCATTACACCGAGCGCTACATGGATCAACCGGCGGACAACGTCGACGGCTACGCCAAAAGCACCGTATTCGCGCATCTCGACGGCATGAAGAGCGACCTGCTGCTGATCCATGGCAT
>JAYUXS010000221.1:0-4291 GCA_043752845.1 Lysobacterales bacterium
GAGAAAAGCCGGCTGGAGCCGGACTTGCCGGCCGCGGTGGCCGGCCTGACGGCCACCGAGTTGCGGGTGCTGCGCCACCAGAGCCGCCGCCCCCTGGACACGGTGCGCGCCGTCTACCTGGCCTTCCGACTTCACGCCCGGTCTGCACCTCAAGGCCCCCTTCCTGCAGAACGTGCGCAAGTTCGAACGTCGCATCGTCACGCTCGACAAGGAACCGCAGCGCTATCTCACGTCCGAGAAGAAGGATGTGCTGGTCGACTTCTTCGTCAAATGGAAAATCAAGGACGTTTCGCGATTCTATACGGCGTCCGCCGGTGATGAGCGTCTGGCGGAAAGCCGGCTGGATTCCACTTCACGCAATGCGCTGGGCAAGGAGATCGTCAAGCGTACCTTGCAGGAAGTGGTTGGCGACCAGCGCTCGACGCTGATGCTCGACCTGCGCAAGTCGATCGACGAAGCGGTCGGCGAACTTGGCATCGAAGTCGTTGACGTGCGCGTGATGCGCATCGACCTGCCGGATGAAGTCAGCCAGAAAGTCTTCGATCGCATGACCTCGGAACGTAAATCAGTCGCCAACCGCCTGCGTTCGCAGGGCACGGAAGCGGCGGAAAAAATCCGCGCAACCGCCGAGAAAGATGCGCAGATCGCGCTCGCCGAAGCGCAGCGCGATGCGCAGTTGTTGCGTGGTGGCGGCGATGCCGAGGGCGCCAAGATCTACGCCGACGCATACAACCGTGATCCGGAGTTCTACGCGTTTTGGCGCAGTCTCGAAGCGTATCGCGCTGCATTCGCCGACTCGGGTTCGGTGCTGGTGCTCGATCCGAAATCGGAGTTCTTCCAGTACTTCGGTGAAGGCGCCAAACAATGACCGAGGGCAGTCTGGGCGACATCCTCTGGATCGCCGGCTGCCTCGTGTTCGTATTCGAAGGTTTGATGCTCGCGGCGATGCCAGCAGGTTGGCAAAAAATGATGAGTCAGCTTGCCACCGTCGACCCCAAGCGCTTGCGCTGGATCGGCGTGGTGGCGATGCTTGTCGGGCTGCTCGGCATCAAGTTGCTCACGCACTGAACCATTTCACGCATTGAACTTTTCTGGGGAAAGCCATGGGCAAGTCGGTTGTTGTACTAGGTGCGCAATGGGGTGACGAAGGCAAGGGCAAGATTGTCGATTTGTTGACTGAGCAGGTTGGTGCCGTTGTGCGTTTTCAGGGCGGCCACAATGCCGGCCATACGCTCGTCATCGGCGGCAAGAAGACGGTGCTGCATCTGATTCCTTCGGGCATTTTGCGCGATGACGCGTTGTGCCTGATCGGCAATGGCGTGGTGTTGTCGCCAGCGGCGCTGCAAACCGAAATTGCCGAACTGGAAGCGCAGGGCGTGGAAGTGCGTTCGCGCTTGAAGATTTCCCCGGCGACGCCGCTGATCATGCCGTATCACATCGCCATCGATCAGGCGCGCGAGAAGGCCTCCGGCGCCAAGGCGATCGGCACCACGGGGCGCGGTATCGGCCCGGCCTACGAAGACAAGGTCGCGCGTCGCGGTATCCGTGTTGCCGATCTGTTCTATCCCGACCAGCTCGCCGAGAAGCTGCGCGCTGCCTGCGAATATCACAACTTCGTGCTCGAACATTGGCTGAAAGCAGCGACCGTGGACGTCGAGAAAGTGCTGACCGACGCGCTAGCCTTCGGTGAATACGTGAAGCCGATGGTCGATGATGTCTCGACCCTGCTCGTCGACCTGCGCAAGGCCGGCAAGCGTGTGTTGTTCGAAGGTGCGCAGGGCTCCCTGCTGGACATCGACCACGGCACTTATCCTTACGTGACCTCGAGCAATACCACGGTCGGCGGTGCGCTCGCCGGCTGCGGTGTCGGCGCCGATGCCATCGATTACGTACTCGGCATCTGCAAGGCCTACGCAACACGCGTCGGCGGCGGACCCTTTCCGACCGAACTGAACGATGAAGTCGGCGAAGGCCTGCGCGCGCGCGGTCACGAGTTCGGCGCGACCACCGGTCGTCCGCGTCGTTGCGGCTGGATCGATCTGGTCGCGCTCAAGCGGGCGGTGCAGATCAGCGGCATCAATGGTCTCGCCATCACCAAGCTCGACGTGCTCGACGGCATGGCGTCGATCAAGGTCTGCATTGCCTACGAATATCGCGGCAAGCAGCGAACTCTGGCGCCGCTCGATGCTGCGGGCTGGGACGATTGCAAACCGGTTTACTTGGAATTTCCGGGCTGGCAGGAACCGACCCAAGGCGTGCGCGAATTCAGCAAACTGCCACCCGCGGCCCGCGCTTATCTGCGTGCGGTCGAAGAATTGGCCGAATGCCAAATCGCCCTCGTCGCCACCGGCGCCGACCGCGACGACACGATTATCTTGCGTGATCCGTTTGCTTAACCGGCGAGTTTGACCAGCGCCGAGCCGTCGACGCGGCAGATGCGCCAGTCGGCCATGACGCGGGCGCCGAGGGATTCGTAGAAGCCTATGGCGCTGGTGTTCCAGTCGAGCACCGACCATTCGAAGCGGGCGCAGTCGCGCGCGATCGCGAGTCTTGCGAGGTGTTGGAGCAGGGCGCGGCCGATGCCGGTGCCGCGGTATTCGGGGCGTACGAACAGGTCTTCGAGATAGAGGCCGCGACGGCCGCGGAAGGTCGAGAAGTTGTGGAAGAACAGTGCGAAGCCGGCGGCTTTGCCGCCGTGTTCGGCGATCACCACCTCGGCTTGCGCGGGTGTGGCGAACAAGGCGCGGTCGAGTGTTGCCTCATCGGCCACGACGTCAGCGAGCAAGCGCTCGTAGGCCGCCAGATCACGGATGAAGGCGAGGATCAGCGGCAGGTCGGCGCGCGTCGCGGCGCGTAGCGTGGTGGTCATGGCGTGCTCCGGATTGATGTCGGAGTATCCCGCTACACTGTAAACATCGCCATCGGAGCACGACCATGACTGTCTGTCCTATCGCCATCGCCGTCGGCTGCAAACGCTGTGCGATCTTTTCCGTGTGCCCGGTGAAATCGGTGATCGGTGACTACCATCCGACCAAGTCGGAAGCACCGGCGCCGCCAAGGGCTGCGGTCGCGACCCGAAAAGCCAGAACGAAATCCAAATCCAAAACGAAGCGCTGAGGATCAGGCTGAGAATCAGGGCGCGTCGTCGTCGCTCGGGGTGACAGTGGCGCGGGCGATGCGGTCATGGATCGCCAGCCATTCCGGTGTGTCCGGCGGCAGTTCGATCAGCAATCGCTCCGCACCCGCTTCGTCGAGGTCGCGCAGGGCGGCGTACAGATGACGTGCATAGAGTTCTGGCGTATTCGGCATCACCAGACCATGCACGCCGTTCGGCAGTTGCCGCAAGGCCAGCACGCGCACGGTTTCGCCGCGACCGAGGGTGCCGCGAATGACGCTGTCCAGACGATCGTGGGTCACGCGTTCAGCCGGCGTGTCCGGGGCGTAGTGGCTGGCGAGTGAGCCGGATACGCGTGGGCTCGCCGTCTGCGTACCGATCGCGACCGGCACACCGAGTGCCTGCGCGATCGCTTCGGCGCTGATCTGTCCCGGTCGCAACACGCGCGGCTTGTCGCCTGACAAATCGACAATGGTTGACTCGATGCCGATACGGCACGGGCCACCGTCGAGCACGATCGGCACGCTGTCGCCGAATTCGTCGCGCACATGGGCGGCGGTAGTCGGACTGACGTGGCCGAAGCGATTAGCCGATGGTGCGGCAAGCGCGCCGCCGAATTTGCGCAACAGCGTCAGCGCCACCGGGTGATTCGGGACGCGGATGCCGACGGTGTCTTGTGCGCCGGTGACAAGATCGGAGACCGTGGTCGCGCGCTTGAGGATCAAGGTCAGCGGCCCCGGCCAGAACGCGCTGGCCAGTGTGTGCGCGTGTTCGGGAATGTCCCGCGCCCAGTTGCCCAGTTGTTCGACCGATGCGAGATGCACGATCAACGGATGATCGGCCGGACGTTCCTTGGCGGCAAAGATCCGGCGCACGGCGTCTTCGTTGCTGGCGTCGCCGGCGAGGCCGTAAACGGTCTCGGTCGGTAGCCCGACCACTTCGCCACGTTGCAGTGCTGCAACTGCAGCGTCCATCTCGGACTCGGAAACCAGGATCAATTCATTCATGCCCGAAGACTAGCGGGCAACGCGCCCCGGAACACGCCCGCCCATCAGAAATTGCGGCGCAGCTCGATACGCCATTGCGAGCCGCCGGTTTCTGGAGGTAGCGCCGGATTCGCAAACAGTTGGGCAGCGGCATGTGTCGTGTCGCTATGCGTCCATTCCACGCCTGCGC
>JAYUXS010000222.1:0-4286 GCA_043752845.1 Lysobacterales bacterium
ATGGCCGCCGACGATGTCTCCGCCCTGCTCGCCTGGCTCGATGCCAAGCACAAACCCGTATTCGTGTTGTTGCCGGCGCACGAGTATTCGCGCCTGCAGACTGCGTGGCGCTTGCCTGCGATTTCCCACAATTGAATAGACATGATTGAACAGAGGTGCCCATGACCCCGGCAATGCGCGTGTTTTCCGGTTTGTTGCTCGGCGCCATCACCGGCCTGCTATTGGCCCACTACAGCCCGGACATGGCGGCGACCGCCACCGCCATTGCCAAGCCAGTCGGCAAACTTTGGCTGAGTGCGTTGCAGATGACGATCGTGCCGCTGGTAGTCGCGCTGTTGATCGTCGGCGTGAACACGGCGACCGACGCCGCATCTTCGGGCCGGGTCGCGCGTCGCGCCATCCTCTGGATTCTGGGGCTGCTGCTGGTTGCGGCCACCTACGCCGCGCTGGTAGCGCCGCTGCTGCTGGCCTTCGTGCCGGGTAATGACGAACTGGCCGCGACCTTGCGCGCAACTACGGCCGCCACGCCGACGACCACGGTCGGGATCGGCGACTGGATCGGGAATATCGTGCCAACGAATGCGATTGCGGCGGCAGCGGCTGGTGCCATCGTGCCGCTGGTGGTGTTCACGCTGTGCTTCGCATTTGCGCTGACGCAAATCGAGGCGGCGCGGCGGCAGCTGATCGTCGATCTGGCAAAGGCAGTCAGCGAGACCATGATCGTGATCGTGCACTGGGTGCTCGCGCTCGGCCCGATCGGCGTGTTCGCCTTGATCCTGCCGGTGACGACCGAGGCCGGCGCCGGCGTGCTCGGCGCACTCGGTGCCTATATCGCCATGCAGTGCCTGCTGTATCTCGGCATTACTCTGGCGCTGTACGGCGTCGTCAGCTTTGGCAAGGGCGAACCGTTGCGGCGCTTCGCGAACGCGATCCTGCCGGCGCAGGTGGTCGCGGCGAGCACACAGTCTTCGCTCGCCACCTTGCCGGCAATGGTCGAGGTGACGACCAAGTCGTTGCAGTATCCGACGCAGGTGACTGCGCTGGTATTGCCGATGGCGGTCACGCTGTTTCGCATCACCAGTCCGATCCAGTATCTCGGCGTCGTCAGCTTCATCAGCTGGTCCTATGGCATCGATCTCTCGGCTGCGCAGATCACGACCGCGGTCCTGCTCGCCGTGGTCATCAGCATCGGTTCCGTCGGCTTGCCCGGACAGGCCAGCTTCATGGGCACCAACCTGCCGGTGACACAGGCCGTCGGACTGCCGATCGAACCACTCGGTATCCTGCTCGCGGTCGATCTCATCCCGGATATTTTCGCGACGCTCGGCAATGTCACCGCGCAGTTGACGGTGACCAGTCGTGTCGCGCGCGCGGAAGCAGAAAATTAGGGTTTTGGCAGCGCGTCGGCGTAGAGCGCGCGCTCGGTAAAGGCCGATTGCCGCGCCGCCTGCACCTCGTTGTGGCTACGCGCGAATCGCCGCCAGAACTTGCCCCCCCTGCGACAGGAAATGGCCGATTTGCCGATCAATGACGCCCGCCGATGCGGTGATAGATCGCATCGACCATGCGCGCCTCGGTTGCCGGCCCCTGCCAATGTGCCCCGAAATCAGCGAGCGCCGCATTGACTTCGCGATTCGTCACCATACCTGCGTCGGCGGTGATCACGGCGCGGTGCTGGTAGGCATCGGTCTCATAGGCCCACGTGATGTATCCGAGTCGCGGCTGCCAACTCTGCGAATTGACCTTGCTGTCAAAGTCACCGGATAGCGAGGTCTTGGCATAGGTACCGGTGACCGAGGTGAACCAGTGCTCGCCGCCACAGGCGAGCGTGGCACCGCCACCGTAGACCTCGCCGCTGTAGCGGATCACCAGCTCGTCGAGCAGGCCGGCGGGGACATTGGGGATCGAGATCGTACCGAGGCGTGCTCCCACGTCTGTCACGCGTCCGCACCTTTGCGACCGACTTTTGCGCGGAGAAGACACCCGGCGAATCACCTGTCAACGCAACGAAGCCGAGGACGAGAACGGCTGGCGAACAGCCGACGTTGCCGGCTTCTGTGCGTTTCCGCACCGATCAAAACGGCACATTTGACTAGGCTCGCGCCCTGGTGAGTAGCTGCATGGGCGGCCGCCATAGCGGAGCAAATGACATGTTGCATTACGCCATCGTATTTCTGGTCATCGCGCTGATTGCCGGCGTCCTCGGGTTTGGCGGCATCGCCGGCTCAGCCGTCGGTATCGCGAAAATCCTGTTCCTCGTCTTCATCGTGCTGTTTGTGGTGTCGCTGATCCTTGGAAGGCGTGGTCGTTCTTGAACGGCCACTGCGCGTTGCAAGGCTCGACATTCAACCTCAAGGAGCAGCATTGATGAACCCTGGAAAACTGGCTGGCATTGTCTTGATCGTGGCCGGCGTACTCGCGCTCGCTTACGGCGGATTCACTTACACCAAGGACAGCCACGAAGCGCGTATCGGCCCGCTCAAGCTGTCCGTCAAGGACACTGAAACCGTCAACATTCCGGTTTGGCTCGGCGCGGTCTCGCTGATCGCTGGCGTGCTGCTCGTTGTTGTACGCAGCAAGAATTGAAGGAGCGCATCATGTTGAGTTCACCACGTTGGCTCGCCCTCGCGGGCGGCTTGTTTTTGTCATTCCTCGCCAACCCCGTCAGCGCGGCGTATTCGGATCCGTCCGGACGCGTCGCACGGCTGAACCACGTCGAGGGTGAGGTCAGCTATTCGCCCGCCGGCGAAGACACTTGGCTCGATGTCATGCGCAACCGCCCGCTGATCAGCGGCGACCGCTTGTGGACTGAAGACAATGCACGCCTGGAGCTGCAAGTGGGCAGCGCCGCGATCCGGCTCGGACCGGAAACCAGCTTCGAGCTTCTCGACCTGAACGATCGCATCGCCCAGGTGCAGGTCACCGAGGGCATGATCAATCTGCGCGTGCGCCGTCTCTATCGCGGCCAGACGATCGAAATCGCGACACCGTCACTGGCTTTCACCATCAATCGCGCCGGGCGTTACCGCATCGACGTCGATCCGTACGACAACCAGACCACGATCGTGGTCTGGGAAGGTGCGGGCATCGCCTACGGCGAAGGCAGCAATTTCCCGCTGCGCGGCGGCGACACCGTGCGCTTCTTCGATGCCGACCTGCGCGACTACGAGTTTTACGGTTTGCCGGAAGCGGATGAATTTGACGACTACACCTACGAACGCGACCGTCGTCTCGACAATTCGCCATCGCTGCGCTATCTCGATGACGACGTTGTCGGCTATGCCGATCTTGATGAATACGGTCGCTGGAGCTCGGTGCGCAATATCGGCAACGTCTGGTTTCCGGACGACGTCGAGCGTGATTGGGCGCCGTATCGCGACGGTCATTGGGTGTGGCAGGAACCGTGGGGCTGGACCTGGGTGGACGACGCGCCCTGGGGCTTCGCGCCATCGCATTATGGTCGCTGGGTGAGCGTGTCCAATCGCTGGGGCTGGATCCCGGGTCCGCGCAACGTGCGCGCCACCTACGCACCGGCACTCGTCGCTTTTGTGGGTGGCAGCAACTGGAGCGTCTCGCTGTCTTACGGCAACAGCGCGCCGATTGGCTGGTTTCCGCTCGGACCGCGTGAACCCTATGTGCCCTCCTATCGTGTGAGCCGTGACTATTTCACGCGCATCAACGTGAACAACACCGTCATCAACAACACCACGATCACCAACATCTACAACAACTACGCGAGCGGCACGAACAGCATCAACCACGCGACATACGCCAATCGCAGCATCGCTGGCGCGGTAACCGCCGTGCCGAGTGACGTGTTCGTCAATGCTCGACCGGTACGTCAGGCGGCGATGAATATCGATTATCGCGCCATGACCACCGGCGAGTTGCGCCGGGCCGCGCCGGTTGCGCCGAGCATGCGCAGCGTGATCGGTGTCGGCAATGCCAGCGATAACCGTCCATCACGCGCCGCACTTGAGCGTCAGGTGATGGCACGCAACGCGCCGCCGCCGGACGAGCGCCCGTTTGCAACCCGAGAGCGCGAACTGAAACGCAACCCCGGCCTGCCACCGCAGTCCCGCTCCGCCGACCAATCGCGCGGCAAGTCGCAAAATGCGACGCAGCAGATCCTCGTCATCACCGACCAGCGTGCCACCGTGAATGCACGCGAAGCCGGCTCGACCCGCGATGACGAAGCGCCGAAATCGAACACGGTCAATGCACCCAAAAGCCGACCGGCGCTCGATCGCAATGCGCCGGACACGAATGGTCGTGGACGTGACCAG
>JAYUXS010000223.1:0-1714 GCA_043752845.1 Lysobacterales bacterium
ATTCGCGGCTTCGTGGTCGAGGTGATGGCGCTGATCGTCTGGGTGGTGGCCGTGCTCGTCAGTACCTTGTTGGCGCCGAGATTGTCGGAAGCGCTGACAACATCGATCGAGTCACCGGCGGCACGCATTTTTCTTTCCTACGGGTTGGTGTTCGTGGGCACCTTGCTTGTCGGTGCCATCGTGACCTGGATGATGCGCAAACTCGTTGCCGGCACCGGTTTGTCAGGCACCGACCGCATGCTCGGCGCGATTTTCGGTATCGCACGCGGCGGCGCGCTGGTCGTGATCGTGGTGCTGATGCTCGGACTGACACCGTTTCCGCGTGAAACCTGGTGGCGCCAGTCGTTGTTGTTGCCGCCATTCGTGCAACTGGCAGAACGCACGCGCGCGCTGTTGCCGGTCAATGTCAGCGACCAGATCCGTCTCGACCAGAATCAGGCTGACGCCCCGGTTGCGCCGATGCTCGAGCGCAACGAACCAGTTCTTTCTGTTAGTGATCTTTCTGAAACCTGAGGTGTAGTGATGTGCGGCATTCTCGGAATCGTCGGTCGCAGTGAGGTCGGCGCCGCGCTCTACGACGGACTCACCGTGCTCCAGCATCGTGGGCAGGACGCCGCCGGCATCGCCACCATCGACGGCGCGCGTCTGCATCTGCACAAGGGCAATGGTCTCGCGAAAGACGTGTTCGATGCCGCGAGCATGGCGCGCCTGCGCGGTCGCATCGGTATCGCCCATTGCCGCTATCCGACCGCGGGCAGCGAAGGTGCTGATGAGGCGCAGCCGTTCTATGTGAACTCGCCGTTCGGCATCGCGCTCGGTCACAACGGCAATCTGATCAATACCGATGTACTGCGCCGCGAGTTGTTCGAACAGGACCGACGTCATATCAATACCGGTTCCGATTCCGAAGTGCTGCTGAACATCTTCGCGCACGAATTGCAGGCGCAGAATGCGGCACGTCCCGGGGTAGACGACGTCTTCGCGGCCATCGCGCGCGTGCATGAGCGCTGTGTCGGCGGCTATTCCGTGGTGTCGCTGGTGCTGGGGCTTGGCGTTGTCGCCTATCGCGATGTGCACGGCATCCGTCCGCTGGTGCTCGGCAGGCGCGAGACCGCCGAGGGTACGGAATGGGCGGTGGCGTCTGAGTCGGTCGCATTCGATCTGCTCGGCTTCAAGCGCGAACGCGATGTACGTCCCGGTGAAGCGGTGATCATCACCGCCGAGGGCGAGATGCACGCCCATCAATGCGCGCCGCCCAAGCAGCACGCGCCCTGCATCTTCGAGTACGTCTATCTGGCGCGTCCTGATTCGATGATCGAGGACGTCTCCGTCTACAAGGCGCGACTGCGCATGGGCGAACGCCTCGCTCAGAAAATCCAGCGCCTGCGCCCGCAGCACGACATTGAAGCGGTGATTCCGATCCCCGACACCTCTCGCACTGCAGCGTTGGCGCTGGCGCAGGTGCTCGACCTCAAGTATCGCGAAGGCTTCGTCAAGAACCGCTATGTCGGGCGCACCTTCATCATGCCCGGTCAAGGTGAGCGCGTGAAATCGGTGCGGCGCAAATTGAACGCGATCGAACTCGAATTCCGCAACAAGGTGGTGCTGTTGGTCGACGATTCGATCGTGCGCGGCACCACGTCGAAACAGATCATCCAGATGGCGCGCGAAGCGGGTGCGCGCAAGGTGTATTTCGCGAGTGCGGCGCCGCCGG
>JAYUXS010000224.1:0-1711 GCA_043752845.1 Lysobacterales bacterium
GCACCGGTGCCTTGTCGCGACCGTGATAGACCGCGTAATGCCAGCCGAGCAGACCGATGCCGGCGATCATGAACAGCACACTGAACACCGTCCACAGAAAGGTGCTCGCAGTCGGCGCGTTACCCACGAGCGGTTCGAACGGCCAGTTGTTCGTGTACGAAGCGGCGCTACCCGGACGATTCGAGACCGCGGCCCAGGAGGTCCAGAAGAAGAATGCGGTCAGTTGGCGGCGATGTTCGAGCGTGTCGACGGTGTCGTCGCGCATCGCATAGGTTTCGCGCAGCGCCGCGGTCGACGCGTCCGATCCGAACAGGCGGATGTAATGGTCGGCGACGGTGCGGATCGCTTGTGCGCGCTCGGCCGACACGATGATCGTGCGGCTCGCGGCGTCATAGGTATTGGCGCGGATGTCCGGTTGCAATTCGGCCTGCAATTTTGCCCGATCGCCCGCGGACAAGTCGGCGTAAGGCTTCGCGTAGGCGGCTTGGGCGCGCAGATCGAGCCACGTCACAGTTTCGCGATGCAGCCAGTCGGCACTCCAGTCCGGAGCGACGAGGGCACCATGGCCCCAGATCGATCCGAGTTGGTGTCCGCCGAAGCTCTGCCAGACGGTACGTCCGACGTCGATGTCTTCGCCGGTGTACAGGGTTTCGCCGTCGACGCTGACGACCGCTTCCGGCATCGGCGGTGCCTGGCGATGGATTTCGCTGCCCATCCACAGCAGCACCGAGAACGAGGCTGTCAGCAAGGCCGCAAGACCCCACCACAACCGCTTGGTCTGATCCATGACGCATCTCCTCTGATGATTGCGACAGCATCGCCGCGAGTCAGTGGACGTGCATTGATCCAGATCAGCTGTCGCGCGCGCTCAGTGCTGCAAGACGCAGCGGGCCAGATGCTTCAGGCGGGTAACGTCGGTCAGGGTGACTTCGCGGCGTTCGACGTCGATCAGGCCGTCGTCCTGGAAGCGACGCAAAACGCGACTGATGGTTTCCGGAGCCAGACGCAGGTAGTTGGCGATGTCCGAGCGCGGCATCATCAGGTGCAGGCGCGTCGCTGAATAACCACGCTCGGCGAAGCGATCGGAAAGATTGACCATGAACGCTGCCAGGCGCTCGTCGGCACTGTAGTCGCCGCCGAGCAGGGCGGCATTGACGATGTCCTTGCTCATCAGCTTGAACAGCGTTTCCTGGATGCCCGGCAGGCGCGTCGCCAGGATACGCAACGCCGGAAAAGCGAAGCGGCACAGCGTGACGGTATCGAGTGCAACCGCGTCGCAGGGATAGCGCGCGCTGTACAGGCCGTTCAGTCCGATCAACTCGCCCGGCAGGAAGAACCCGAGGATCTGCTCGCGGCCCTGTTCGTCGATGCGTCGCGTTTTCACCATGCCGGCACGTACCGCATAGATCGCGGTGAACGGGTCGCCGTTGCGGAAGATCTCCTTGCCGACATGCACGGGCGATGTGTGTTCGACCAGGCAATGCAAGTCTTCAAGCGCGCGCTTGTCGTAGCCGTCGCCGAGGCAGGCACGCCCGAACGCGCAGGTCGTGCAGAAACGCTGCGCATCGCCATCGCCATGATCCTGCGGACTTGGCCAACGCAGAAGATTCGCGGGCTGACTCATGCGATCTAGATTACCCGCGAGAACCGGTTCGGCACCACATGTGTCGTGTGCAGGTGCCGGTCGAAACACATCGCGATCACCCGCATC
>JAYUXS010000225.1:0-1711 GCA_043752845.1 Lysobacterales bacterium
CGAAGCAGTAACGCAGGTGACGAAGGTGATGACGGACGTTCAGAATCATGTGGTCATCAAAGCCGCTGCGACCGGCAGGCGGCAGTGCCGGAAGACACAAACGATCGTCTGATGCGTGTGAAATCGTTTCTAACGCGCGGCTTCCGGACAGTCACGGGGGCAGCAATTTGCCGGGATTCATCAGTCCAAGCGGATCGAATTGCAACTTGACTGCACGCATCAGATCGAGCGTCTCCGCGGCGATGGCTTGCGGCATGAATTCGCGCTTCTCAAGGCCGATGCCGTGTTCGCCGGACAACGTGCCGCCGAGCGCGATGGTGGTCGCGAACAATTCCTCGAGCACGCCCGGCGCTGCTTTGGCTTGCGCGGCATTGGCCGGGTCGAACATCAGGTTCACGTGCAGGTTGCCGTTGCCGGCATGGCCGAAGCAGACGATGGCGATGCCGCTGCGTTCGGCCAGCGCGCGCGTCGTCGCGACCAACGCCGGCACCTTGGAGACCGGCACCACCACGTCTTCGTTGATCTTCATCGGCGCGATCGTCTTCAAGGCCGGCGACAACGCCTTCCGCGCGGCCCACAGGCTGGCGATCTCGGCGGCGGATTGTGCGGCGTCGATCTGCAGCAGGCCGGTACCACTTGCCGCTGCGATGATGGCGGACTGCGCATGCGCCATCGCCGCTTCGGCGCCGTCGATCTCGATCATCAGCAAGGCGCCGGCGGCTGGAATGTCGGCACCGCCGACTTCGCGTGCCAGGCGCAATGATTCGCCGTCCATGAACTCGAGTGCACACGGGACCTGCGGTTGACGCATCAACCGCGCGACGGCCGCAGCAGCGGATTCGACATCGCGATACAGCGCGCGCAGCGTGCGCACCGACTCGGGCATCGGCAGCAGCTTCAGCGTCGCTTCGGTGATGACGGCAAGTGTGCCCTCGGAGCCGATCAGCAGACGCATCAGGTCATAACCGGTTGCGCCCTTCGTGGTGCGTGAGCCGAGACGGTGCGTGCGACCGCCGCCATCAACACAGCGCAGCGCCAACACGTTGTCGCGCGATGCGCCGTACTTCACGGCGCGCGGGCCACCGGCATTGCAGGCGAGGTTGCCCCCGATGCTCGAGAATGCGGCGCTGGTCGGGTCGGGCGCGAAGAACAATCGCAGTGCCGCTGCGGCCTGCTGTACATCGCCATTGAGCACACCCGGTTCGACAATGGCGACGCGATCGTCCGCATCAAGTTCGATGATGCGCGTCATCCTTTCGCACGAGAGCACCAGACCGCCATCAAGCGCAACGCTGGCACCGGTGGTGTTGGTACCGCGGCCACGAGCGATGATCGGTACGCGCAGTTCGACGCAATGGCGGATGATCGCGACGACCTCGTCGTGCGTGCCCGGCAACGCGACGGCCTGCGGCAAGCCGCGATGACGCGAGTTGTCGTAGCTGTAGGCGACGAGGTCGGCACGATCGGTGTGCAGCGCGCCTGCGGGCAGCGCAATCGACAGGCGCGTAATCAGGGTATCGATCGGGTTCATCCGTCCACCCGGAAGGCATCGCGCAGCCATTCGAACTGCGGTTGCGTCAACGCGCCGCTGACGGCCACGACATCAAACCGGCAAGGGGTGTCGGCATAGCGCGGCATACGTTGCAGAAACATGTTCGCGGCGCGGACCAACTTGCCGCGTTTGGCCTTGGTGATCGAGTCGATGCCGTCA
>JAYUXS010000226.1:0-4259 GCA_043752845.1 Lysobacterales bacterium
TCCGCGCCACTGAAGGTACGACTACGCAGTGCCACCGGCGCGCCGCTGGCCGGTGTCACCGTGCATTTCGCCGCCGACCGAAGTGAAGCCTCGCTGACGCCGACCGACGCGGTCACCGCTGCAGACGGCACCGCGGCGACGATCGCGCGCATCGGATTGCCGGTGAGTTTGAAAATCATCGCTTCGGTTCCTGCCGTGTCCGGCGTTGCGCCGGTCGCGTTCAACCTCAATATCGGTGTGATCAACACCGCGAATCTCGGTGAACCCGAAGCCGGTGTCGCCCACGCCATCGACATTGGTTGCCCGGCGCTCGCCGCACTATCGACACGCACGCCGGGGCAAACAGATCTGTTTGCGCGCTGCTCGGAAATCGTGGTGAACGCCGGGGACGATCCTGCGGGCGTCAATCGCGCGCTCGGCGAGATGCTCGCCGACGACGCGACCGCACAAAGCACGGCGGCATTCACCGCAGCCAACCTGCAGTTCGACAATCTCAAATCGCGCATGGCCGCATTGCGTGCCGGTTCGCGCGGCATGGACTTCGCCGGTCTGTCGGTCATGGCACCCGGCGGCGCCTTGCCCATGAGCTTGCTGCCGAGCGCGATTGCGATGGCTGCCGGCGAGCCACCGGCGGAAGTCGGCGCCGAGTTCAGTCGTTGGGGTTTCTTCGCGAGCGGCACGATCGGCCGTGGCGACCGCGATCCGGACACGCGCGATCCGGGCTTCCGCTACGACAGCTACGGCATCACCGCAGGTGTCGACTACCGCGCGACTGAATCGTGGATCCTCGGTGCAGCGCTTGGCTTCAATCGCAACAATACCGAACTGCGCCAAAATCAGGGCGGCATGGACACCAGTGGCTACACGCTGTCGGGTTATGCCAGCTTCTTCAAGGGTGCCGACTGGTATGCCGATGCCGTGTTGAGCTTTGGCCAGAACAATTTCGATATCGACCGCCGCATCAGCTACTCGATCGATTCGCTCGCAGGCGGCATCACCTTGGTCGACCAGTTGGCATCGGCGTCACCAGACGGCGATCAGCAGTCGATCGGACTTTCGGTCGGCCGCGACTTCAACAAGGACGCGTGGACCTTCGGCCCCTATCTGCGCGCCGTCTACACCAAGCTCGATTTCGGTGCGTACAGCGAAACCATGTCCAGCCCGAATGGTGCCGGCGCCGGATTGGCACTCTCGGTCGATGCGCGGTCGCTCAAGAGCCTCCAGGGGATTGTCGGCGGCAAGGTCAGCTACGCGATGAGCACGTCTTGGGGCATTTTGCTGCCAAGCGCGCAGGTCGAATGGGTGAACGAATTCGAGGACGATCCGGAGTTGCTGATGACCCATTTTGTACACGACCCGACGCAGACCGACATGCTTGTCGAAAGCGATCGCAACGACGAGCGCTACTTCAATCTCGGCATCGGCTTGTCGGGCGTGTTTGCGGGCGGCAAGAGTGCCTACCTTCTGTTCGAACATGTGGCCGGTCAGGAACGCATGAGTTCGAACAGCCTCGCCGTCGGCGTACGCATTGAATTTTGACGGGGGCTGGCTTGAATGCTCGAATTGGTCATAATCCGGATCCAGATGCGGCAGCCCTCTCCATGATCAAGTTAGCCAAGATCAAATCACCCATGATCGGATCACCATGATCGAGTTCGGGCATTCCACCCACGTTGGCCTGCGCCGCGAGCACAACGAAGACACCTACTACGCCGACAGCGACCTCGGGCTGTGGCTGGTGGCTGACGGCATGGGCGGTCATGAAAACGGCGAAGTGGCCAGTGCGCTGGCTCGAGACACCCTGGTGCGCGAGATCAAGGCCGGTGAATTGCTGGCGCGCGCCATCCAGATGGCGGACGAGGAAATCATCAAGCACTCGAATCGCCGTCCGCAAGCCTTGCCGATGGGCACCACGATCGCCGCAGTGCGCGTGCAAGGCCATGAATACGAGATCGCCTGGGTTGGTGACAGCCGCGTTTATGGCGCGCGCGACGGCGAGTTCAAACAGTTGTCGCAAGATCATTCCTACGTGCGCGAACTGGTCGAACAGGGCGCGATCAGCGCTGAGCAGGCGCGCACACACCCGCATCGCAACGTCGTCACCCAAGCGCTTGGCGTCACCGATCCGCAGAGCTTGCGCGTCGAGACCCTGAAGGGTTCACTCGCGCCCGGCAATCAACTGTTGCTGTGCAGTGACGGACTGACCGAAGAAGTCGACGACGCCGATATCGCGCGCGTGCTGTCCCGCAGCGACCTGTCGACACAGGAATGCGTCGATCATCTGATCCTCGCCGCACTCGACGGCGGCGGTTCGGACAATGTCACGGTGATCCTGCTGCGTTGCAAGTGACGCGCTGCGCCTACTGCGGCGCGCAGGTCACGTCGCGCAACTTGATCAGCGAGGCGCGATCAGGATCGGCGCTCTGCCCAATCACCGCCAGAGAATAGCAGCCGGTGATCACGCCTCGGTCCAGCAACGAGACCGCTTTCGATTCGTAGTAATCGGCGATTCGGGCAAGACCCTGTTTGGCCTCGGCATTGCCCGCATCCATGCGCAGCACCTGTTGGTAGATTTCGATTGCGTTGTCGCCAATGGGCGACGACAACCTGCGGCCGTTTTGGAGCAACCCTACTGCGACGTAGCCGTTGGCCTTGGCGAGCAACGAGCCGACGTCGCCTTCGATCACCACGGGTGTCGGCTGATCGACCGCAGTCGTGTCATCAACCGAGACTGGATCGTTCGCCTGAACAACCGGCTTGTCCGGTTCCGAAGGTGTCATCGAACCATCGCCACCGTCGACACGGCGATTGATGAACCCGCCCAGACCGAAGGCGAGCAGCAAGGCAGCCGCACCGGCAACACCCCAAATCCAGGGTTTGCGTGATGTCGCCGGCGCCACACCGTCGGCCATGTCGTTCACTGCCAATCCGCGTTGCGTGGGAGCGGCGTGGTCAATCGGCGTTGCCGCCACGACCGCACGCGGCGCCGAGCGTTTGCGCGTGGCATGGGCATCACGCAAAGCACGCGCTTCAGGCGCAGCGGCAATCAGCTTGTCGCAGGCGGCGACGAAGGCGTCGCCATTGGCGAAGCGCGCATCCGGCAACTTGGCCATCAACTGGTTGATCAGCGGTTGCAGCCACGCGTGTTCGGCCGGCAGTTTCGGCAGCGGATGCGTCACATGCATCAAGGCGATCGTGTACGGGTCTGACGAGTCATACGGCGGTGCGTCGGTGAGCATTTCGACGATCATCGCGCCGAGGCTGTAAAGATCGGAGCGCCCGTCAACTTTTTCTGCGCGCGCCTGTTCCGGGCTCATGTAGTGCGGCGTGCCGATGGAATTGCCGGCGAGCGTGGCCATGGTGTTCGAATTCATCGCCTTGGCGATACCAAAATCCGCAAGCACGGCCGTACCGTTGGCGCGAAACAGCACGTTGCCGGGCTTGACGTCGCGGTGCACCACGCCTTTTTCATGCGCATAGGCGAGACCGAGCGCGACATCACGCGCGACATCCAGAATCTCCGGCACCGTAAGCCGCTTATCCATGCGCTCGCGCAACGTGCCGCCGGGAATGTATTCCTGAGTCAGATAGTAGGTGTCCTGGTGTTGCCCGATGTCGTAAACGGTGACGATATTCGGATGGCTCAGCTTGGCGGTCAGCCGCCCTTCCTTCAGGAAACGGTCGGTGAATTCGGCATTGGCGGCAAGCGTGCTCGACATCACCTTGAGCGCCACTTCACGATCCAGCGATTCCTGCATCGCCAGATACACCGACGCCATGCCACCCTCGCCGAGCGAACGGAGGATGCGATAACCGGGAATACCAACGCTGCGAATGACCTGGGTGACACTCATTCTGGACGGACGCCTGCAATCACTGACGCGCAAAGATAGCGCATCGGTTCCTCATGGCGCGGCCGCACGCACTGCACGCAGGGCAGCGTCGAACTTCTGCCGCGACCAATGCTCGTCATGCTCGATCGTGGCGTACAGTTCATCGACGCGCGTTTGCAGCCGTTTGGTCGCATCAGCGTCCAGCAATCCGGCACCTTCGTAGGCGACCACCAGCGACTGCACCGCCATGCCGGCCTGTTCGGCCGCGGCGAAGTCACGCAGTTCGCCACGCTCGGCGTCCTTGATGATGCTGCCAAGGATGATGCCGAGCGATTCGGGCGGAAATTCACTGCGGCGGGTGGCGTCGCGCAATGTGACCAGACGGCCACGCAGGGCGCGCGCCGCAGCCAGCGTTTGTTCGCGATC
>JAYUXS010000227.1:0-1706 GCA_043752845.1 Lysobacterales bacterium
AACAACGCGAACGGCGTCGGATCGGTATTCGCGGCGAGCGCGATATTGATCGCCATCGGCACCATGACCACGGTCGCGCCGACGTTGGACATGACTTGCGCGAACAGGCTGGTGAGAATGACGAGCGCGAGTTCCAGCGCCCAGATCGGCACGTCGCCGAGCACAGTGAGAATTTCCTGCGCGATCCAGCTTGCGGCACCGGTGGAATCCATCGCCCAGCCGAGTGGAATCAGCGACGCCATGATGAGAATGGTTTTCCAGTTGATCGCGCGATACGCCTCGTCCATGCTCAACACGCCGGTCAGCAACATGCCGACTGCGCCCGCCAGCAAGGCGACCGGCAGCGGCAAGTCGGACAGCAAGGCCAACACCATGGCGAGCAGGAAGAAGCCCAGCGCATGGTTTACGCGATGCGGCCGTTCTTCCTCTTTCGGGTAGTCGGTGACGACGACGAAGTCATGCTCTTCGGACGCATGCGCGAGATCACGCCAGGCGCCGTGAAAAACCAGGGTGTCGCCCTGGCGCAGGGTGCGCGAACGCAAATCGTCGCGCCAGATCTTTTCGCCGCGATTGACTGCCAGCACCGAGATGCCGAAGCGCTTGCGCAGTCGCAGTTCACCGACACGCTGGCCGATGAAGCGCGAGTTCGGCGGAATCACGCCTTCGGCGATGCCGGCGCGCGTCGGGTTCAACATCGCGCCGAAATTGCGGGTTTCAGCGAGTACATCGAGACCATGCAGGCCTGCCCATTCGACGATACGGACCCGCGGGCCGAGCACGCCGAGGGTGGTACCGGACCACAACACTTCGTCGGCGGGGGGCGCAAGCCTTGCCTCATCGCCAGACTGGATCGCCAAGACCAAGGGCGTCCCGGCACGCGCTTCCACTTCCGCGATCGACAGGCCGATCAGGTCGCTCTCGGCGGTCAGCATCAACTCGACGACTTCGCCTTCGATGCCATAGGTGCGCTCGAAATAGCTGGCGGTCGCACCCGGCGTCACCACCTGACGTTCGTCGTCGCGCGCCGGCATCAGCTTCGGCCACCACCAGCGGAAATAGGCGAGACCGGACAGCAACAGGGCCGCGCCGATGGGCAGCACGCTGAACATCGAAAACGGTTCGATGGTGTCGGCGCCGGAGGGCAGATTGCGGTTGACCGACAGGATCAAATCGTTGAGCAGGATCTGCGGTGAATTGCCGACCATGGTCAGCGTGCCGCCGAGAATGATGCAGCTCGCCATCGGGAACAGCAGTCGCGACAAGGGCAAACCGGTGCGCGAGGAAATGCGTGCGACCACCGGCAAGAACAGGGCGGCCACCGCCGGATTCTGCATGACCGAAGAAACCAGGCCAGTGATGCCGCACAGCACGAGCAGCAGCCGGCGCTCGTCGCCATTGGACAGGCGCAACATGAACGAGGCCGCGGAATTCAGCACGCCGGTGCGATCCAGGCCCGCACCGAGAATCATCGTCGCCATGATCGCGATCACGGCGTTGCCGGCGAAGCCGTCGAACAACTGGTCGGTGGGCACAATGCCAGTGATGCCGAGCGCGACCAGCACCAGCAGGGCGATGATGTCGGCGCGCACCCAGTCGAGCATGAACATGACCAGTGTGAACACGGTCAGTCCAAGCACGAGCAGCATTTCGCCGGAGAGTGTCAGGCCGCTGAGCATTGTTGTTGATTGCGGCTTAGGAAGTGGACG
>JAYUXS010000228.1:0-4256 GCA_043752845.1 Lysobacterales bacterium
TGATCTGCTCGAGCGGCGGCGGGTCGCCGGCGACATCGCTCAAGGCCATCGCATAAGGCTCGCTCATGCTGATGCAACTGATTTCGTCCCAGCCGAAAAAAGACGGCTCGCGCAGCCATTCCGCATGCGGCGAAATTTCCTGCACAGTAAAACCTTCGGCTTCGAATTCGAGCAGGCGGCCGATGTAACAGATCTCGGTTTCGGCTTCGGTGTCGACGTAAAAACTCAGCACGCGTGCGCGTTCCACTGCTGCGAGGAGACACTTCTGCAGATCATCGAGCGGGAAGTCGGCGGGCAGATCGGGTTCGATCTTGCGCAGCTTGATCGCCTTCTCGAGGAAGTCGGCGTGGTGGTCCGGCACTTCCAGCCGGCTGACATCGCGGTAACGCAGCACGAACAGGCCGTCGAAGCCGATGTAGTCGCCGATCGCCCAGAGCAGGAAGCGCTCTTGTCCGAGCGCGGCGACATAGCCGGTGAAGCTGCCGGCCTCCAAGCCTTCGCGCCACAGCCGCACCAGAGTGCGCGCACGCATCGCCTCACGCAGCCGCGCCGGGATGGATTTCGGTTTGAGTTCAACAATCTTGGTCATGGGCGCAGTTTAGCGGCTGCTCAACAGCGGCCATAGCGGTCTTCGAGACGCACGATGTCGTCTTCGCCGAAATAGTCGCCGCACTGCACTTCGATCAGGTGGATGTCGCTATCGGTCGGATTCTCGAGGCGATGCAGCGTGTCCATCGGGATGTACACGGATTCGTTGCGGTTCAGCAGTTTTTCCTCGTCACCGACGCGCACTTTCGCGATGCCGCGGACCACGGTCCAGTGTTCGCTGCGGCGATAGTGCTTCTGCAGCGACAGCACCTGTCCCGGCTTCACGGTCAGGCGCTTCACCTTGCAGTCGGGGGCGTCTTCGAGAACGGTGTAGCTGCCCCAGGGGCGGTGCACGGTGAGGTGCAGTTCGGTCGTGCTGTGCTGGCTGCGACGCAGTGCGTCGACGACCTGCTTGACCGACTGCGACTGCTCGCGATGCGCGACCAGAAGCGCATCCTCGGTGTCGATGATCATCAGGTCACTGACGCCAACCGCGGCGATCACGCGTTTGCTGCCCTGCACGTAGTTGCGTGCGGCACCGACGAACACCGCTTCGCCGAGGCTGCGGTTGCCTACTTCGTCGCATTCGACCAAGTCGCTCAGGGCGTTCCATGAGCCGATGTCGCTCCAGTCGAAACTCGCCGGCACCACGGCACGATTGCTGGCGCGCTCCATCACTGCATAGTCGATCGAGATCTCTGGAATCGCCGCGAAGCGTTCGGCGTCGAACACGAAGCTGTCGTCATCGGCGCTCGCATCGAGACAGGCGCGCGTCGCCGCGAGCACGTCCGGACAGGTCTGCGTCGCGGTGTCGATCAGGGTGCCGACGCGGAAGCAAAACATGCCCGAGTTCCAGTAAAAGCCGCCGGATTCGAGATATCGCGTCGCGGTCGCATGATCGGGCTTCTCGACGAAGCGCTTGACGGTGTAGCCGTCGGTGCCGATCGCGGCACCGCGTTCGATGTAGCCGTAGCCGGTTTCGGGGCGTGTCGGCACGATGCCGAACGTGGCGAGTTGTCCGGCCGCGGCCAGCGTCGCGGCGCGCGCGACCGCCTCAGTGAAAGCATCGACATCGCGAATCAGATGATCCGAGGCCAGCACCAGCATCAAGGCATCGTCGCCATGCCGCGCCGCGATCTTCAATGCCGCGGCGATCACCGCCGGCGCCGTGTTGCGTGCGCTCGGTTCGAGCAGATAGCGCGCCCGCGCTGGATCGAACCCGGCGTGCTTGGCATAGGCGTCGCGGGTGATGAAGCCGTGGTCGCGTCCGGTCACGGTGTAGATCGGCGCACCCGGCGTCGCGACCGCTAGCGCCCGCGCCAGCGTCTTGCCGATCAGCGTGTCGCCATCGGGCAAGGTCATGAACGGCTTCGGATACAGCCGACGCGACACCGGCCACAAACGTGTCCCGGCACCGCCGGAAAGAATTACGGGAATGAGCATGCGAACCTGCTTGACAGTCGGAACTGGAACGACCCGATGACATGGGGGCGCGGCATCTTAATGCCAGAGGGGTCGGGCTAGAAGCCGCTCAACGCGCTGACGCAACCGCCGCCGGCACCACCAGATTCACGCGTCGTTCGGCGATGCGCAGTTGCACGCGGCGGTCGGAGACGAATTCGATGCGGTCGGATTCGATGCCGTCGGCGAAGATGACGCCACCTTCGCTCATTTCCGACGCAATCGACAGCGGTGTGGCCGCATCGACATTGCCGACGTCAAGGGTGGCGGCGGTGGCGACCGAGGGCCAGGGTTCGCGCACGAACCAGGCGAGGCGGGCTTCTTCGGCGGTTGGCATCGCGACTTCGAGCGCGCGCTGGTGCTGGCCGTCGTCGCACAAGGCTTCGGCGAGCACGCGCGCTTCGATGTGCCAGCGCGCATCACCGATGATCGGTGCTGCGGTGAGCGCCGCGACATGTTCGGGCGCATGCCGACAGAGCACGCCGTCATAGCGCGCCGGGTCCGGGTTGATGCCGACGGTATGTTGCCCATCGAGATACTTGGCGACGTTCGCGACCAGTCCATCCTGGCCGACGATCAGCACCAGATCATCGGGCGCGAACAGGAAACGGTCGAGGTCATGGCGCGTGCAGACGCTCAAGGTCGCCGCGCGATTTTTCGCTTTCCGCCGCCGCGCGGAACGCTTTCATCAGCGCTTCGCGGATCGCGTCGGAACCGCGGTTCAGCGCTTCCTCAAGCGTGGCCGCGGCGAGATAACTGCGGGTCGGCGGCAGGGCGCGCTGCGACCACAGCGTCGCCAAAGCATCGAGTGGCCCCTGCACCCAAGTGCCGGTGTCGGCGCCGATCGAGAAATTCACGCGCAAAACCGCGATAGCCGGATCGGCGACGCGATAGAACACCGTGCATCGTACCCTCAAAGCCTGGAAATCACGCGAGCGCCCGTTCAACACGAAGGTCGTGGCGATGTCTTCCACCGGAACCTCGGCGAGCGCTGCCGACAAGGGCATGAACCAATAGGCGAGCCCCGCGCCCGCGCGCGTCACGCGCCCGTTTTGGAAGTGCAGCACGAACTGGTTGGGCTCGGCGCGCAGATGCCCAATCATGCCGTATTTGCTGACCGTCGCCTTGCACTCGTCTCCGTGAACAAGGCGTCGATGGCAGTTGCTGGGTTCTCTCAGGTGAAGCCTGCGACGCGCGTGTCACTGCTATTGCGACGAACACACCTGACGCGGGTTGCCGTTGGCATCGGTGACGACGCGGCAAACAATGTTCGGGCGTCTGTCGCGCTGCTGGCGCATCGGGTCGCCGAGACGCTGCATTTCCCGTTCGGCGACAGCGCGGGCATGGGCGTCCCGCAAGCGTTCCCAGCGATCTTCGATCTGCGCGACACAGTCGGAAAACTCGGGGCTCGGGTCCACGAGCTGGCGGCCCAGGCAATGACTGACGATGGTGTCGCACCCGGTTTGGCGCCGCTTCACTTCAGCGACGATGACCGCCGAACGCGTGCTGCTGTTCACCGCTCGGCATAGTTCGTCGTCGAGCACATTGGCGATGTCGGTGTCCGACATCTTCGCGATCTTCGCCGGAGTCAGGGCGCATCCCCCCAGCACGATCAAGCTGAAACCGATTGCTGCCCAACGGATGACGTTCATCGATTCCTCCCGTCGCACGCAGGGTGCGCGCTTCAGACGCAAACTTAGCGCGTTGGCAGAGTCCCGTCCCGTGTCGGGTTCAGCGCGGGACGGGAGATTGAATCAATAGCAGGAATGCGTGACGCTTCCTGACGAACCTTCGCGGTGATGCCAGACACGCAGCACGATGATGGCGTCGTGCGTTGGCAGATGGCGGACGATGTCTTTCCCGAAAATCACATCGCGGATGGTCTGCGGCTCGGGCGACAGAGCGAAGCGACGACCGGAATGCGGAAAACGCCGCAGGTGCTCGATTTTTGCAATCAGACTCGCTGCGATGCGTGCCGCAGCCGAGGGATCGTGCTGGGAGATGAAACTGCGAAGTCGCGCGAGGTCGCCAATAGCGCCAGCGGCATAAATCAATTTCACGAGGGGATCTTGGGTACGGGTAGCTCCTGATCCGTGCACCAGCTGCGCAGCCATTCGTGCACGACTTCCGCGTCAATGACATGGCCCTGCGCCACATCTGACAACGCCTCCAGCGTCTGCGCCCAGCGCTCCTGATCGTCGCGATGA
>JAYUXS010000229.1:0-4242 GCA_043752845.1 Lysobacterales bacterium
GTCGAAGACGTGCCGCGCGAACACACCAACCGCTACGGCATTGTTTCTGCGGAACCGATTGATGCGCATCTCGGTCGCGTGCGCGGCTTGGTCGAGAAGCCGAAGCCCGAGGTCGCACCGTCGACACTGGCCATCGTCGGCCGCTACATCCTGTCGCCGAAGATTTTCGAGTTGCTGGAAACGACGCGCGTCGGCACCGGCGGCGAAATCCAGTTGACCGATGGCATCGCCGCCTTGCTGGCGAATGATCCAGTGCTGAGCTACCGCTTCACCGGTCGCCGCTTCGACTGCGGCAATCGTCTCGGCATGGTGCAGGCGACCGTGCATCTCGCGCTCGAAGACCCTGAACTGCACAGCGCCATTGTGGCGATGATGCGCGAACGGCTCGCGCTCGAAGCAAACTGAGCGGGACAGGGCCATGAAGGACTTGTCCTTCATCATCAACCACCTTGGCGAAGACCGTGATCGCTACTTCGACGCGGTGGTTCCGCCGATCGTGCAGAGCGCGATTTTCGCGCATCCGGACATCGCGACCATGCGCGCGCGACTCGCCGACGAGTTCACTGCGCATGTCTACACACGCGGCAACAATCCGACGGTCGAGATTCTCGCGAAGAAAATCGCTGCGCTTGAAGGTGCCGAGCATGCGCTGATGTTCGGTTCGGGCGCGGCGGCGATTGCTGCTGCCGTTCTCGCCCATGTGCGTGCTGGCGACGAGGTGCTGTGCGTCGAGAAGCCGTACTTCTGGACCGGCCAGCTGGTGCGCAAATTGCTCGCGCAATTCGGCATGCGCGGTCGCTTTGTCGATGCCACCGATGTCGATACGGTGGCTGCGGCGATCACCCCGGCGACGCGCATGATCGTGCTGGAAACACCGAATTCGCTGACCTTCGAGCAACAGGATCTGGCGGCGATCGCGGCGCTGGCGAAAGCGCACGGCATCGTCACCCTGGTTGACAACAGCTACGCGACACCGCTTTACCAGTCACCGATCGAACTCGGCATCGATCTCGTCGCGCATTCGGCAACGAAATATCTGAATGGGCACAGCGACGTGGTCGCCGGCGCGTTGGTGGGTTCGGAAGCGATGATCCGGAAAGTGTTCCACGGACCGTACATGACCCTTGGCGCCATCCTTTCGCCGTTCGATGCCTGGCTGCTGTTGCGCGGTCTGCGCACCTTGCCGGTGCGACTCGAACGTATTTCCGCGACGACCGCGACCCTGATGCAGCATCTGTCGGCGCATCCGAACGTGCGTCGCCTGTATGCACCGGCATCCGGCACGGCGCAGCTGCGTCATGCCAGCGGCATGTTTTCGATTGAACTCGCGGTCGATGACATTGCCGGCATCGACCGCTTCTGCAATGCGCTGAAGCGGTTTCTGATGGCGGCCTCGTGGGGCGGCTACGAGTCGCTGGTCTTCCCGGTCGCCGGGGTGCGCGACTGGGGTTCGCTGAAGGCACCGGCGTCGGTGCCGATCAACCTGGTGCGCTTCTCGATCGGGCTTGAAGAACCAGCGGTGTTGATTGCGGACTTGGAACAGGCTTTTGCCGCAATCTAAACCTCACCAGGTGTAACGCACCGAATATTTGATCTTCTGCTCGCCATCGGCGGGAATGTTCAACACGAAATCCACGGTATTCGCATCGCGCTTCTCGTGCTTGACGTTTTCCGAGGTGATTTCCCAGGTGCTCCAGCGATACAGGTATTCGCGCACGCGGATGGTCGCGGCGTCCTTCTTGCGGTTGCGCACGCTGATCTCGAAAGTTTCGTCGATGCGCTTGGCATCGATGTCGATCTTGTAGTCGAGCTGCTTGCGTTCACCGACGACGTCGAAGGCTTCGCCGAGCTTGATGCGCAGGGTCTCGTTGCGCGGCGTGTGCTTGATCACGTCCTCGCCGATGAACTCGAGGCTGCCGTCGCGACTGGCTTGATTGACACGTACACGGCCAGCCGGCAGGGGCAAGCCAAGGCCGTTCGCTTCCTTGTTCTCGAATTCGAGCCAGGCGCCGACTGTGCCGGAATTCGTTGCGCCGTAGCCCTGGTCGCTGATCGGCGAACCCCAGAATCCATAAGGTTGCGGCGACGCGGTGAACACCAGTTCGCGCTTGCACTTCATGCCCACCGCCGACGGGAACAACTCCAACTGCTTGGTCGAATTCTGCGGCAGTTCGGTACGCCGGCCGAGCGTGTACAGGTGATATTCGAACAGTTCCGATTCGGCAAAACCCTGCGGCGCAGCATCGGCCTCCATGCGCGATTTCATCATGCCCAGCGCCATCGGTGGCGGTGCGGACGGTGCCCGATTCACTTCGCCGGCGACCAATTTCAGCTGTGCATTCGGAAAGCTCGCGCCGCTCTGGTTGACGACGGTGACCCACGCCGCCAGATCCATCTCGCAGGCATCAGCACTGCCCTTGAGAATGACGTTGTAGTCGCTCCACCAGGTCATGCCCTGGGTTTGATAGGACACCTGCGCATCGTGCTTGCCACCGCGCTTGGCGTCGACCAGCCAGACCAGGGTCGGCTTCGTCATCAGGCCGCCGGGCAGCGAGGGAAACGCGATGTTGGCCCAGTTGTTCAGCGTCTGCACTTCGCCATCGGGCTGCATCAGGATCAGCCCATTGGTCGCCGACAGCAACTGACCGGTGACCGTCTTGGTCTGGTCACCGCGTACTTGATCAACACTGATCGTCTGGCCGATGTAGCGATTGAGCAGCTTGCTGCCGTCGACCAGATCGAACTGGTAATTCTGTTCGATCACGCGCGTGCCTTCGGGGTCGGTGATCGAGGCGAAGCTGACCGTGGTCGGGTCGATGCGCGTAGCGACGTCGCTGAAACGCACTTCGCCTGTGCCGTTCGGCAGTTCCAGTTCGCGGCGGTCGCGCACCAGCGCGTAACCGGGCAATTGCAGGCCGTAGTTCGCGAGCTGTTCGGACGTGATCGCGCCGGGTGCGGCCGAGGAGTAGACGGTCAGCGAAAAATCCGGCGATGCGGATGCGGTGGTCATGGCAAGGGCGATTCCCGAGGTGAGCAAGCTGCGGCGCATGGTGGTCTCCAGTAAGTGTGGACAGCGTAGCCCATCAACGGCGTTTGCCGATCGAACGGGTTTTTCTTCGATCACTTGAAAGCCGCCCTGTTTGCCCCCAACCCGATGGCTTGTCCTTTGACCCATGGAAACCGTCATGACCGCTGAAACCGCCGCCCCCGCAACCGCTCACGCCCCTGAAACGCGCCGCTTCGAAGCCGAAGTCGAACAGGTACTGAAACTGGTCACGCATTCGCTGTATTCGCACAAGGAAATCTTCCTGCGCGAGCTGATCTCGAATGCCTCCGACGCGCTCGACAAGCTGCGCTTCGAAGCAATCGCGAACCCCGAGCTTTCCGCGGGTGACACCGATCTTCATGTCGAGATCGAATTCGACAAGGCCGCACGCACGCTGACCCTGCGCGACAACGGCATCGGCATGAGCCGCGAAGAAGTGATCGAGAACATCGGCACGATCGCGCGCTCGGGCACGCGTCGCTTCCTCGATTCGCTGACCGGCGACGCGCGCAAGGACACGGCCCTGATCGGCCAGTTCGGCGTCGGTTTCTATTCGACCTTCGTGGTCGCCGACTCGGTCACCCTGGTCACGCGTCGCGCCGATCTGCCGACTGATGCCGCGGTGCGCTGGTCGTCGGCCGGCACCAGCGACTATGAACTCGACACGGTGACCGAAGCCCGTCGCGGCACCACCATCACCCTGCATCTGAAGCCGGACGAAGACGAGTTTCTCGATGGCTGGAAGTTGCGCAATCTGGTCGGCAAATATTCCGATCACATCGCCTTCCCGATCCGCATGACGAAAGAGAAATTCGGCGAGGAAGGCGAGAAGGCCGAGCCCGAGATCGAGACGATCAACCACGCATCAGCGTTGTGGACGCGTCCGAAGGTCGAGTTGAAGGACGAGGACTACACGGCGTTCTACAAGCACGCTGCGCACGCCTATGATGAGCCGCTGGCGCACACGCATAACCGCGTCGAAGGCAACCAGAGCTACACCAGTCTGCTCTATCTGCCGACGCAGGCGCCGTTCGACATGGCCTTCTCCGGCCGCGACGAACGCAAGGGCCTGAAGCTGTACATCCGCCGCGTGTTCATCATGGACGCCAGCGAGCATCTGTTGCCGGCTTACCTGCGCTTCGTGCGCGGCGTCATCGACTCGGACGATCTGCCGCTGAACGTGTCGCGCGAGATTC
>JAYUXS010000230.1:0-4235 GCA_043752845.1 Lysobacterales bacterium
GTTGGACTGTGCGCTCGAATTTCGCCACATAGTCGAGGTTGTACAATAGTGGCTCGCGGCGTTCATATTTCACTGACAGCGTGTAGCCGTTACCAGCTCGCTTGATTTGAAATGTGCGCCGGTTAACGCGTTTATCGTCGACATAGTTGATGTACATGCGCTTTTCCAGCGAAGTCAATATTTCGGCCGGGGTCCAACGCGCAGACCCAGGCTCTTTACGCACTGACTCCATTGCGCCGACGACGCTGTAATACTCAGAATAAGCAGGAAAAATCTTCATAATGAGAAACGCAAAAAAACCGACAACGGCCAGAATGATGATGAAGCCGATCAAACTGATGCCCGACTGACGCGCGCGAAACTTGCTCATCTTATTCTCCTCCTCGAATCACTGTGCCGATACGACCGAAATCCACGCCACCGTTCTGGCTGTCCCAGTTCATCCAGATGAAGAACGCACGACCGACCAAGTTGGCTTCTGGAACCATACCCCAATAGCGACCATCGTCGCTATTGTCGCGATTGTCACCGAAAACCAGGTACTGGCCTTCGCCGACGGTCCATTCGGTTTGCTCGGGCTCACGATAGGCGCGGGGGTCAATCAGAATCTCGTGTTCGCGGCCTGGCAGCTTTTCGATCAGGCGCTGCGCGCCGGTCATGCCAGCGCCCTGACCGACGCCTTCGTAAGCCCCGGCAAACACCAGTTCGACCGGCACACCGTTCACATGGGCAATCTTGTCGATGTAGCTGATGGTGTCCCCGGGCACACCGATGATGCGCTTGATGTAGTCGGCGCCCTTGAGTTCGTCGGTATCGCTGCGTCCCGGAAACTTGAAGACAACAACATCGCCGCGCTTGGGTTTGCCGATCGCGATGATTTCCTTGTTCAGCACCGGCAAACGGATGCCGTAGGCGAACTTGTTGACCAGGATGAAATCGCCGGTCAACAGGGTAGGCATCATCGAACCGGAGGGAATCCGGAACGGCTCGGCGATGAACGAGCGGATGATCAGCACGATGAAGATCACCGGAAAGAACGAGCGTGAATACTCGACCAGCAGCGGCTCTTTCGCACCTTCTCCGAGCCGACTCGCGCGATTCTTCGCGAATAGCAGGTGATCGATCAGCCAGATCACCCCGGTCAGCAGGGTGAGACAGACGAGAATGAGGGCGAAGTCGAGATTCAGGCCGTTCGGAAAGCGCATGTTGGACGTCTCTGTCGATTATTTGTTGTCGGTTTGCAGTACGGCGAGAAAAGCTTCCTGCGGGATTTCCACGCGACCGACCTGTTTCATGCGCTTCTTGCCTTCCTTCTGCTTGTCGAGCAGCTTGCGCTTGCGACTGACGTCGCCGCCATAGCACTTGGCCAGCACGTTCTTGCGCATCGCCTTGACCGTCGATCGCGCGATGATCTGCGCGCCGATGGCGGCCTGAATCGCCACGTCAAACATCTGGCGCGGGATCAATTCCTTCATCTTTTCGCACAGGTCACGCCCGCGACGATCCGATTGTGCGCGGTGCACGATGGTCGAAAGCGCGTCGACCTTGTCGCCGTTGATCATCACATCCAGCCGCACGAAACTGCCGGCTTCGAACCGAAGGAAATGATAGTCGAGCGACGCGTATCCACGACTCGCCGATTTCAACCGGTCGAAAAAATCAAGCACAACTTCCGCCAACGGCATCTCGTAGACAATCTGAACCTGCGAACCCATGTAGGTGATGGATCGCTGCACGCCGCGCTTTTCTTCGCACAGCTTGATGACGTTGCCGACGTAGTCCGGCGGCGTCAGGATGTTCGCCTGGATGATCGGCTCGCGGAATTCCTCGATCCGGTTCGCTGGCGGCAGCTTGGACGGATTATCGAGGGTGAGAATTTTGCCGTCGGTGTCGAGCACTTCGTAGACCACGGTCGGTGCCGTCGTGATCAGGTCGAGGTCGTACTCGCGCTCCAGGCGTTCCTGCACGATTTCCATGTGCAGCATGCCAAGGAAGCCGCAGCGGAAACCGAAGCCGAGCGCGTCTGAACTTTCCGGCTCGAAATACAGCGATGAATCATTGAGCGTGAGCTTCTCGAGTGCTTCGCGCAGGTCGGGATAGTCATCGGCATTGGTCGGAAATAAACCCGCGAAGACGCGCGGTTGCACCTTCTGGAAGCCGGGCAATGCTGTCGACGCCGGATCCTTGGCATGCGTGAGTGTGTCGCCAACGGGCGCACCGTGCACTTCCTTGATCGAGGCACAGACAAAGCCGACTTCACCGGGACCAAGGCGATCGGTGACCTTGCGCTTCGGCGTAAAAATGCCGACCTGATCGACTTCGTGAACACGACCGGTCGACATCACCAGAATCTTGTCCTTCGGCTTGATCTCGCCCTGCATCACGCGTACTAGCGACACCACGCCCAAATAGTTGTCGAACCATGAATCGATGATCAGTGCCTGCAACTGGGGGAATTCACCCGGCTTCGGTGGTGGGATCTTTTCGACGATGGCTTCGAGCACATCACGGACGTTCAATCCGGTCTTGGCACTGACTTGAAGCGCGTCTTCGGCGTGAATGCCGATCACGGCCTCGATTTCCTTCTTGACACGCTCCGGATCCGCGGTCGGCAAATCGATCTTGTTCAGGACCGGCAGCACTTCCAGTCCCATTTCGACTGCGGTGTAGCAATTGGCGACGGACTGCGCTTCGACACCTTGCGCGGCATCGACGACGAGCAAGGCGCCTTCGCATGCTGCGAGCGAACGTGAGACCTCATAGGAGAAATCGACGTGGCCGGGCGTATCGATGAAATTGAGCAGGTAGGTCTGTCCATCCTTGGCGGTGAACGGCAGCGACACCGACTGCGCCTTGATGGTGATGCCTCGCTCGCGCTCGATCGGATTGGAGTCGAGGACCTGTGCTTCCATTTCGCGGGCTTCGAGGCCGCCGCAGATCTGGATAAAACGGTCGGCAAGAGTGGATTTGCCGTGGTCAACGTGGGCGATGATCGAAAAATTTCGGATGTGCTGCATGGGGGCGGCGCGAGGCCGTCAGATGATGTGAACACGGCATTATCGCACAGGGCCCCGGACGCAGCCTGCCCTGAACAGGCTGGCCGGGGCGCTGCCGTCTAGACGCCTTACGAGGCTGGAATGGTCACCAGCCCGGTGCTTTCGGCATTGCGTACCAGCAAGCGTACGCGGTCGCCTGATTTGATCCCCTTGAGTGCCGACGAAAACTGGGAAGCGCTGCCCACTGCTGTCTTGCCCACCTGCAGGATGACGTCGCCCGGTGCCAGGCCAGCCTGGCGTGCGGCCAGGCTGGCTACCCGGCTGATCCGAACGCCCTCGCCGGGTTTAAGCCCAAGCTTGCTGCGGGAGCCGGAATCAAGCTCGGTCACGACCACGCCAATGGCATTCAAGTCAGCCGCCGGGGCCTGCGTATCCCGGCTGGGAGCGCTGCGCGTGGCAACGCCTTCCTGCAGGGTCGTCAGCACGACCACGATGTCCAGCGGCTTGCCATTGCGCAGCAACTGCACGTTGGCGCGACTGCCCGGCGGCATGGCGCCAACCAGAGGTGGCAATTCCGAGGAACTGACGATTTCCTTGCCGTTGAACGCAACTATCACGTCGCCAGCGCGAATGCCTGCCTTGGCCGCAGCGCTGTCGTTCTGCACCGCGCCGACAAAGGCGCCGCCAGCCCTAGTCAGGCCCAGCTCTTCCATCTGCTCGCGGCGCACGTCGCCAACCTGCACGCCCAGTTGGCCACGGCTGACCTTGCCGGTGGCCTGAATCTGGCGGACCGCGTTCATCGCCACCTCGATCGGAATGGCGAAGCTCACGCCCATGTAGCCACCGGAGTTGCTGAAGATCTGCGAGTTGATGCCGACCACTTCGCCACTGGTGTTGAGCAGGGGCCCGCCGGAATTGCCGCGATTGATGGCGACGTCGGTCTGGATGAACGGCACGTAGCGTTGCGAATTATCCAGGCTGGGACGGCCGAGGCCGCTGACTACGCCAGCGGTGACCGAGTGGTCGAAGCCGAAGGGCGAACCTATCGCCAGCACCCATTGGCCCGGCTTGAGGTTGCGCGAATCGCTGAGCGGCAACATCGGAAGGTTGTTGGCAGCGACCTTGAGTACCGCGATGTCCGCGCTGGGATCACTGCCTACGATCTTCGCCTTCAGCTCGCGGCGATCGGTAAGGTGGACGATGACTTCGCTGGCGCCGTCCACCACGTGGTGGTTGGTC
>JAYUXS010000231.1:0-1690 GCA_043752845.1 Lysobacterales bacterium
AGCAGGTCGCCGACGCGACGTGCATGCGGATACGAGCCGACGGCGCGCGGCGCAGTGGTCGTCTGAATTACGTTGGTCTTGACCACGTCGCTCATCAGAAACTGCCTCGCCGGATGCCGAGTTTTTCCAGCGATTGCACGTAAGTTTGCGCCAGCGTCGCGTGGGTCGACGTGCTGATGCCGAGATCGCGCAAGCGGCCATCGAACAACGAATACACGAGGCCATGCACCTGCAGGTTCTGGCCGCGGTCCCAGGCGTCCTGCACGATGGTCGTTTGGCAGATGTTGATCACCTGTTCGATCACATTGAGTTCGCACAGACGCACATGACGCATCGAATCGGTGTCGATGGCATCGATGGCCTCGCGATGCTTTTGCAGCACGTCGCCGACGTGGCGCAGCCAGTTGTCCACGAGTCCGTGTCTGGCACCGTCCATCACCGCGCGCACACCGCCGCAGCCGTAATGGCCGACCAGCATGATGTGCTCGACCTTGAGCACGTCGATCGCGAACTGCATCACCGACAGGCAATTCAGATCGGCATGCACTACGACATTCGCAACATTGCGATGCACGAAAATTTCGCCGGGTGCGAGGCCGAGAATCTGGTTCGCGGGAACGCGCGAATCCGAGCAGCCGATCCATAAATACTTCGGACTCTGCTGACGCGACAATTCGCGGAAAAAGTCGGGTTGTGTCGCCTTGACCGATTCGGCCCAGCGGCGATTGCGGTCGAGCAGTTCGTTGAGTTGGGTCATCGGTTCATACCTGGATGCAGATGTTTTTTGGTTCGGTGAAAAAACGCATCGCTTCAAGCCCGCCTTCGCGACCGAGCCCAGACTGCTTCATGCCACCGAACGGGGTGCGCAAGTCGCGTTGCATCCAGGTGTTGACCCAGATGATGCCGGCGTCGAGTGCGGCAGCCACGCGGTGCGCGCGCGATAACTGCTCGGTCCAGATGCTGGCACTGAGTCCGTACGGCGTGGCGTTGGCGAGCGCGATCGCTTGGTCGTCGTTGTCGAACGGTTGCAGCGAGACGATCGGCCCGAAGATTTCTTCCTGATTCGTCTGGCAGTCCGGGCGCAGTCCCTCGACGACCGTCGGTGCCACGAACCAGCCCTTGGCGCAGCGACCCTTTACTTCGATCGCGTGACCGCCGCACAAGATGCGCCCGCCTTCGCGGCGCGCGAGATCGAGGTAGGACATGACCTTGTCGTAGTGCGCCTGCGATACCAAGGGCCCGAGAAAAGTCCCTTCGGCGAGCGGGTCGCCGACCAGATAGTGCTGTACCTTGGCGACGAAGTGATCGCGAAATTCGTTGTAGTAACTGCGCTCGATCAGCAGGCGCGATCCGCACAGGCAGATTTGTCCGGTGTTCTGGAAAGCACTGCGGACGATGCTGTCGAACAGGCGTTCCTTGTCGGCGTCGGCGAAAATCAGCGCGGCATTCTTGCCGCCGAGTTCCAGCGAGCATTTTTTCAACTGGCGCGCACAACTTTCTGCGATGCGCTTGCCGACGGCAGTACTGCCGGTGAAGCTGATCGCCTTGATGTCCGGATGGTCGACCATTGCTTGACCGACCGTCGTACCGAGCCCTTGCACGACATTCAAAACGCCCTCGGGAAATTCGATGTCGCGTGCCAGATCAGCGAGCATCTGCGCCGTAAGCGGCGTCACTTCCGATGGCTTGG
>JAYUXS010000232.1:0-1688 GCA_043752845.1 Lysobacterales bacterium
CCGGCGTTCGGCGAATACGGGAAGCGGCTGGCTGCGATTCCGCGCACCCTGCTCGGCTGGATCGGTGACCTCGCAACGCACCCGCTGGACACGAATTTCACCGACGTATTCGGGCGCCTCGGTGCGCTGATCCCGACCGGGCTGTTCGACAACGACGAAATCGAACAATTTCTGCGCAATCTCTTCGAAGCGCATGGCCGCACCAATGATTTCCGCGAACTGAGTCGCAAGCTCTATGTCATCGGCGTGGAACTCGATACCGGCAGCACCGTTCGCTTTGGCAGTCCTGGTTTCGATCACATCCCGATCTCGCGCGCGATCCAGGCCAGCTCGGCCCTGCCGGGTCTGTATCCCCCGGTCGAGATCGAAGGCAAGTTCTATGTCGACGGCGCGTTGCGGCGCACGCTGCATGCGTCGGTCGCGCTCGATGCCGGCGCCGATCTGGTGCTTGGCATCAACCCGCTGGTGCCCTTCGATGCCGCGTTGGCGGCCGTCAACCAGCGCAAAATGCCGAAGAATCTGACCGACAACGGCCTGCCGGCAGTGTTGTCGCAAACCTTCCGCACCTTGCTCAAGTCGCGCATGCAGGTCGGGCTCGACAAATATCATTCGCAATACGAGAACGCCGATCTGATGGTGTTCGAGCCAAGCGCCGACGACGTCGAGATGTTCTTCACCAACCCCTTCAGCTACAGCATGCGCCAGCTTGTTGCCGAGCACGCGCACCGCGCCACGCTCGATGACCTGGCGGCACGCTACGACGAAGTTGCGCCGATCTTCGCGCGTCACGGCATTACCTTGCGACGCGACGTAATCGACGATCCGGAACGCAATCTGATGGCCGGGCTCGGCGAACGTCCGCGGCGCACCAATGTCACGGCGCGGCTGCGGCACGCCTTGGATGATCTCGATCGCGCGATCCAGCAACGCAGCAAGCGCTGATCGCGCCACCTTGCGCATAGTGTGATTATTCTAGGGGTCGCTCCGATGATGCCGATCACGCTCCGGCTTCATGCCGGCACGATTCAACACAGTGGAGGGAAAACATGAGCAAGCCGAAATTCAAATCCAAAAGTGCGCCGTCGGCCGCGGCCGATGCATCGAGCAAGGCCAGCGCCTTGATGGAATCCGCTCAGCAAGCGTGGGCTGCCGGCATGGGTGCGCTGACGCGCGCTCAAGGTCAGGGCGGCAAGCTGTTCGAGAATCTGGTGAAGGAAGGTCTGTCGATCGAGCAGAAGACGCGCAAATTCGCGACCGGCAAGGTCGATGAAGTCCGAGACGTCGTCGAGACCAAGGTGGAAAAAGTGAAAGAACGCGCATCCGACACCTGGGACAAGCTCGAAAAGGTTTTCGAAGACCGCGTTTCGCGTGCCCTGTCCAAGCTCGGCGTTCCCGGCCGTGACGAGATGGAAGCACTCGTCACCCGCGTCGAAGAACTCAGCAAGGCGGTGAAGAAATTGAATCTGCGCGAAGCGGCACCGGCGGCAAAAAAAGCACCAGCCAAGACTGCAGCCAAGAAAGCCGCCAAGAAAGCCGCCAAGTCGTCCAAGTAAACAAGGCGCCATGCGCCTGATCGCATAGCCCGTCAGCCTGAATAAAAACCGCAGATCCCTCCCCTACGGCCGGCTGGCGGGCTTCTTCTGGTGATCACCACAACGCCGCGGCGACAAACCGCGGCGTTGTCGTTT